>JAYVRP010000438.1:0-1911 GCA_043776215.1 Rhodoferax sp.
TGCCGTTGATCAGGTCGGGAATCACCGGCGGAGCGCCTTTGTACAGAACCGGCTCCAGCTCGATGCCGGCCGCTGTCTTGAACACTTCATTGGCCATCGACTGTGTGCTGCCGGGGCCACCGTCACCATATTGCAGCGGGGGTCTGGCCTTCTTGGCGAGGTCGACGAATTCCTTCACCGTCTTCGCGGGGGACGTCATCGGCACCACAAAATAACTGGGCGACAGCGTGAAGCGCACCACCGGCGTGAAGTCCTTCGGTGCCCAGCGCAGGTTGGTTTCCAGCAAGGGGTTGTTGATCAGGAACGGCGCGGTCACCAGCAAGGTGTAGCCGTCGGCCGGCGCATGGGCCACGAATTCCGCCGCGATGTTGCCTCCGGCTCCGGCCTTTGCCTCGACCACGATCGCTTGCCCGAGTTCCGTGGCCAGGCGCTGTGTCACGGCACGTGTCTGCACGTCCACCACACCACCCGCCGGGTAGGGGACGATGACCCGGATGGGTTTGTTCGGGTAAGGATCCGCCGCGAAGGCTGTAGCGGCGAAACACAAGGCAGCCATGGTCGGCAAGAGGCGCAGAAGCAGATTGTTCGTCATAGGGTCTCCAGTGAGTCAGATCAGGAAGGTGGGGCCTTGGCCGGGCGCGCGTCCCACCACCACGGCGTCAGCTGCGAAGCCGCCCCCGAGCTTGGCAGGCAAGGCAATGAAGGGGTTGACGTCGATGCTCACCAGCGTGTCACCAGCTGCCACGGCCAACCGGGACAGGGCCGCGAGACTGGCCGCCAGATGGTCCAGGTCAACGGCCGGGCGGCCGCGCGCACCGTCGAGCAGGGCGAATCCGCGCGTGCTGCGGATCATTTCCATGGCTTGCGATTCGCTCACGGGTGCCAGCCGCAGAGCCACGTCGCCGAGCAGTTCGACGAACACACCGCCCAGGCCGAACAGGACCATCGGCCCGAACACCGGGTCATGGTGCGCACCCAGGATGCACTCGACGCCCCCGGTCAGCATGGGTGCCACCAGCACGCCCTCGATGCGGGCGTCGGGCAATGCCGTGCCCACCGTCTTGCGCATGGATTCAAAGGCATCCCGCACCGCCTGCGGGTCGCGCAGGCCCAGGGCCACGCCGCCGACGTCGGACTTGTGGGTGATGTCCGGTGACACGACCTTCAGCACCACGGCGCCGGCGCAACGCGCGGCGGCCGCGACAGCGTCATCGGCAGTGTGCACGACCTCGTGCGGCATGGCGCTGATGCCGGCAGCCTGGAGAGTGGCAAGGGCCTGCGGCTCCGACTGCGTGCCTGCCGGAAGCGGCGTGGCCGCTGGCCGTGGCGGAAGCACCTGGGGGCCTGGCCGGGCGAAGCCCTCCGAAAAACTGGCAAGTGCGGCCACGGCGCGCACGGCATGCGCCGGTTCGCTGTACACCAGGCAACCGGCCGCCTCGATGGCGAGTTGCCGTGACGCGTTCATCAAGGTGCTGAATGCCACCACGGTGTCGGGGTAGTCCCGGCGCACCATGGCCGTCAAGCCTTCGAGCGTCGGCCAGAATTTCTCCGACTGGCCAGCGGCCGACAGGAAACCCACCAGACTCGCATAGTTGCCGCTATCGAGCATCAAGCGGACCGTGCGCTCGACCAGCTTCGCGTCGTTGGTGACCTGCCCGGTGATGTCCACCGGGTTCGCCGCGCCGGCAAACGGCACCCAGGCCCGGATCTGGTCTTGGGCCGCCTGCGGCATGGCGCGCACCTCCAGGCCGGCGTCGGCCGCCTCATCGGCCATCAGCACACCGACACCACCGGACACGGTGAACAGGCCGACCGAGCGGTCGCGCGGCAACCCGGCAATACTGGCGCTGGCGGCGATGTCGAAGAACTCGCTCACGTCGCGTGCGCGGTGCACGCCGTAGGCGCGGAACA
>JAYVRP010000439.1:0-6123 GCA_043776215.1 Rhodoferax sp.
GCCCGCAAACGACCGGGCGCCAAAGCAGGTTACTGAGCAACAGCCAGTGATCTCCGCGGGCTCACTTGCAGCTGGCGTCCATCACCAACTGAATGCGCCTGAGCTCCGCGGCTCGGCCCGCATCGTCGAGAACCTCGCGCTCCCCCTTGGTATTGGTTTGTGAAACGCGAACACCCGAGTCGATCAATGCCTTGTTGGCCCGCGCCCGTTCACAGGATTCCGCCTTGGCCTTGAGAAGCTTGTCATCCTCGGCGCGGACCTTGGCAGCGGCGACCGCGTCTGCCTGCTTCTTCTTTTCCGCCAAGTCCTTGTCAACATTGCTCAGTTTGGGTGTCGCGGTCAGCTCGCCAGCACCTGCTGCCGATGCCGCCGCAGAGGCACCGGCGGCAGGCAGGGCCGCGTCTGCTGGTTCGATGATCGTGCGCCGCACCGGGCCCGGTTGCTTCAGGATGTTTTTGGGCAATATGTCGGGTGGTGGTGCCCGGTCGCTAAAGACCCTGTGGCCGTCCTTGTCGATCCATTGCCACTGCGCCTGCGCTCCGGCACCGAGCAGGCAAGCACCCAACACTACAACGAGGCGAATCCAGTTCATGGCGGCAGTTTACCGCCGAAGCGTGCTGGTGGGCACGGGTACAATTCCTCATTTGGAGCTTTGACATGCGCCTGCTCGGCAAAGCGCTCACCTTCGACGACGTGTTGCTGGTGCCAGCGTACTCTCAAGTCCTTCCCAAGGACACTTCCCTTGCCACCCGCTTCTCCCGCAATATCACCCTGAACCTGCCCCTGGTATCGGCCGCCATGGACACGGTCACCGAAGCCCGCCTGGCAATTGCGATTGCCCAGGAAGGCGGCATCGGTATCGTGCACAAGAACCTGTCCGCCAGAGACCAGGCGGCCCAGGTCGCCAGGGTCAAGCGTTACGAATCCGGCGTGTTGCGTGATCCGGTGGTCATCACGCCATCCCACACGGTGCGCCAGGTCATCGACCTGTCGGAGCAACTGGGGGTTTCGGGTTTCCCGGTCTGCGACGGTGGCAAGGTGGTCGGCATTGTCACCGGCCGCGACCTGCGCTTCGAGACCCGCTATGACATTCCGGTCAGCCACATCATGACGCCGCGCGACAAACTCGTCACGGTTCCCGACGGGACGACACTGCTGGAAGCCAAGGCGCTCCTCAACAAGTTCAAGCTGGAGCGGCTGCTGGTTGTCAATGACGCCTTCGAGCTCAAGGGCCTCATCACGGTGAAGGACATCACAAAGCAAACAAGCTTCCCGAACGCCGCGCGTGACGCCTTGGGCAAATTGCGGGTCGGCGCGGCTGTGGGCGTGGGTGAAGGAACCGAAGAACGCGTCGAAGCGTTGGTGCGAGCCGGGGTGGATGCCATCGTCGTGGACACCGCGCATGGTCATAGCCACGGCGTCATCGAGCGTGTGCGATGGGTCAAACAAAATTATCCCCAGGTGGACGTCATCGGCGGCAATATCGCCACCGGTGCAGCGGCCCTGGCGTTGGTCGAGGCGGGCGCCGACGCTGTCAAGGTTGGCATCGGCCCGGGCTCGATATGCACCACGCGCATCGTAGCCGGTGTCGGTGTGCCGCAGATCATGGCAATCGACAACGTCGCGACTGCTCTGCTGGGCACGGGTATCCCCCTGATCGCTGATGGCGGCATTCGCTACAGCGGCGATATCGCCAAGGCCATCGCTGCGGGCGCCAGCACGGTGATGATGGGAGGCATGTTCGCGGGTACCGAGGAAGCTCCGGGCGAGGTGATCCTGTACCAGGGGCGCAGCTACAAGAGTTACCGCGGCATGGGTTCCATCGGTGCCATGCAGCAGGGCAGTGCGGACCGATATTTCCAGGAAAGCACCACCGGCAACCCGAACGCGGACAAACTGGTGCCGGAAGGCATCGAGGGCCGCGTCCCGTACAAGGGGTCGATGGTGTCCATCGTGTACCAGATGTCCGGCGGCGTGCGTGCCAGCATGGGCTACTGTGGTTGCGCGACGATTGCCGACATGCAGAGCAAGGCCGAGTTCGTCGAGATCACCACGGCTGGCATCCGCGAAAGCCATGTGCATGATGTGCAGATCACCAAGGAAGCACCCAACTACCGCGCCGAATGAGGTCGGTAATTTCCATGCAGCACCAAAAAATTCTGATCCTTGATTTTGGATCCCAGGTCACCCAGCTGATTGCCAGGCGGATCCGGGAAGCCCACGTGTTTTGCGAGGTGGTCCCCTGTGACATCAGCAACGACTGGGTGCACAAGTACGCCAGCGACGGCATGCTCAAAGGCGTCATCCTCTCAGGCAGCCATGCCAGCACCTACGAAGAGCATGACTTGCGGGCGCCTCATGCCGTGTACGACCTCGGCATTCCGGTGCTGGGCATTTGCTACGGCATGTTCACCATGGCGGTACAACTGGGCGGACGCGTGGCGCCGAGCACAAAACGCGAATTCGGGCGTGCCGACGTGCGTGCCCACGGGCATACGGAGTTGCTCAATGGCCTGCAGGACTACGCCACGGCCATGGGCCACGGCATGTTGGAGGTGTGGATGAGCCACGGCGACAAGGTTACCGAGATGCCGCCCGGCTTCAAGTTGATGGCCAGCACAGACAGTTGCCCGATCGCCGGCATGGCCGACGAGGAGCGCCGCTTTTACGGCGTGCAGTTCCACCCTGAGGTGACCCATACCAAGAGGGGCACTGCGATTCTGGAGCGTTTTGCGCTGGAAATCTGTGGCACCCGGGCAGACTGGATCATGGGTGACTACATTTCCGAGGCGGTCGAGAAGATCCGTGCCCAGGTTGGTACCGAAGAAGTGATCCTCGGCTTGTCCGGCGGCGTTGACTCTTCGGTGGCGGCAGCCCTGATTCAGCGCGCCATCGGGGACCAGTTGACCTGTGTCTTCGTCGATCATGGCCTGCTGCGCCTCGACGAAGGTGACATGGTGATGGACATGTTCGCAGGCAAGCTGCACGCCAAGGTGGTCCGGGTCGACGCGGCGGGTCAGTTCCTCGGGCATTTGGCTGGTGTCACCGACCCGGAGGCCAAACGCAAGATCATCGGCCGCGAGTTCGTTGAAGTTTTCAAGTCAGAGGCCGGCAAACTCAAGGCCGACGAGTCGCGTCACGTCGCCTGGCTGGCCCAGGGCACGATCTACCCGGATGTCATCGAGTCTGGCGGCGCAGGCAGCAAGAAGGCGGTGTCCATCAAGAGCCACCATAACGTGGGCGGTTTGCCCGAGCAACTCGGTTTGAAATTGCTGGAGCCCCTGCGCGAACTGTTCAAGGACGAGGTGCGCGAACTCGGGGTGGCCTTGGGTTTACCCCATGCCATGGTGTACCGCCACCCGTTTCCCGGCCCGGGATTGGGGGTTCGTATTCTTGGCGAGGTGAAGCAGGAGTACGCCAACCTGCTGCGACGCGCCGACGCCATCTTCATCGAGGAATTGCGTGGCACCATCGACCCCGATACGGGCAAGAGCTGGTACGACCTCACCAGCCAGGCCTTTGCCGTGTTCCTGCCGGTCAAGAGTGTCGGGGTGATGGGCGACGGCCGCACCTACGACTACGTCCTCGCGCTGCGCGCTGTGCAGACCAGTGACTTCATGACCGCCGACTGGGCCGAACTGCCCTATGCGCTGCTCAAGAAGACATCGAGCCGCATCATCAATGAAGTGCGTGGCATCAACCGGGTGACGTACGACATCAGTTCGAAGCCACCGGCGACGATCGAGTGGGAGTGACGGATTTCGCGATCTCAGAAAAAACGTTGTTTCAATCAACGGGTTACGAGTATCTATCAACTATCTACGTAATATCATAAACAGCTTGAAAATTGCAGCTTAAGCTGATGCTACGCGCAGGAATTTTTCCTCGTGACCGCTACACGCGGCGAGAGAGGTTCATTCCAGTTTGACGGCAAACCTGTCGGTAAAAGATTTGCGTCAAGTTCCCGGAAGAAATCTACCGTCAGGCCCGGTCCCAGGTTGACGGTAAATTCCGGGCGCAGAACTCAGCATCCATGGGGCTTAGCGGGCGATCGACGGGTTGAGTCGCGCTGACGGTAAATTCTTGCGCTCCCAGGCGATACATCGCGGCCCGCGCTTCGAGATTGTCTGTGCGGGGCAAAGAGAGGGCAGGGGACGGAACAACTTGCCGCTCATTGTGGCAAGCATTATCGTACAGAAATCTGTATACTTTACTTATGAAGACCACTCTGGATATCAACGATCAACTGCTCGCCGATGCCAAGGCGCTTGCGGCCCATCAGCGCACCAGCCTGACTCGATTGATCGAGGAAGGTTTGCAGCTGCGTCTTCGCGCGAAGGCGGATTCCGCGAAGCGCCGTCGGGTCCGCCTGCCTGTGTTCAAGGGCCGCGGTGGTTTGGTGGCGGGTGTGAACCCGTTGAGCAACAAGGCCTTGCTCGAGGCCCTGGGTGATGACGCCTGATGTCAACGTGCTGGTCGCCGCTTTGCGCGCCGATCATCCACATCACTCCGTGGCGCGCGACTGGCTCGAAAGGGCACTCGACGCCTGCGAAGCCGGCGCGACGTTGACGCTGATGCCGATGGTGCTGGCCAGCTTGCTGCATCTGGTCACCAGCCCGAAGATCTTCCAGCAGGCCACCCCGATCGAAGATGCCGTGGCGTTCATCGACGCGCTGCTGGCGTCGCCTGGCGTGCGTCTGGCGTCCTTGGGCCCGGAGTGGTCGAAATTGCGGCAGCTCTGCCTTGACAAAGAATTGAGCGGCAACGATGTGCCGGATGCTTGGTTGGCGGCAGCTGCGGCGCACATGAGCGAGCACCTCGTGAGCTTCGACCGAGACTTCAAGAGGTTGCTCGCTCGCGGCCAGTTCACGTTGCTCCTGCCCGCATAGGCGCCGGCAAGCACGGCGGTCGAAACGATGGACCGTTGCTGGGCCGTCATGCGAGTTGACGTCGCTGCCAGGAGGGTCCACCTTTGATCGGCCTCGCAAGGTTGCACCAGGCGCGTGACGTCGCCAACGAAGATGGCACAGGTACTATGCCAGCGACGCCTATCTGGCCCGCAACGGCACACCCCGCCTGGACGCACAGCAGCTGATGAGCCACCACTTCATCGACGTCGAGCCTCCCCGACCGACACGAACGCGTGCCGATGGCGTTGGCAGTCGTCGCCGGAGTCGACAGATGTCGATAGATCTCGAAAGGTCACTTTCGGCCGAATCGCCCGCAAACCCGCGCCAATGCTGGTGCCTGACATCTTGACGGTAAAAATGACGGTAAAAAGTCGACTGCGCTACTTGGAACTACCTTGAAATCAACAGCTTGGAAGGCTCGTTGATGATCGAGTGGGAGTAAGGGTGATATTTGCTGCGCAGGAAATATGCCCGTAATCTAAAAAATACGATACATTTGCCTCATTCGCTGTACAGCGAATAACTCATGAGGCATGGTCGTGAACACACCTCAAGTCGAGAGCGCGTTGATCGCCGAACTCCTGGAAGCCTTGCGGGCCCTTCCGGACGTGACGGCTGATCTTGCGTGTCAGGGCGACGCTGGCGGGCAGGCGGCGGTGAACGACGTTTCGGTCTCGATGCAGGTCGCCGGACGTCAATTGGCACTGCTGGTCGGGATCCGAAAGGCGCTCTATCCGCGGGACGTCCGGCAGGCACTTTGGCAGATCCGGGATGAGGCGTCGCGGCGCAGTGTCGATGCCGGCGCAGAAGACGCCGTGCCGCTGCTCGCGGCCGAGTCGATCTCCCCGGGCGCCAAGGACTTGCTGAAAGCGGAGCGGGTCGGCTATTTCGACGCCGGGGGCAGCCTGTACCTACCCGCACCGGGTGCGCTCTTCTTCGTTGACAAGCCACCATCGAAGTCGACCTCCCGGGCCATCCGTTCGCTATTTTCCGGGCGTCGCGCTCACGTGTTGCATGGCCTGCTGATGCGCCGCGAGGACTGGCTTGGTGTGACCGAGCTGGCCGAGCACGTCTCGGCATCCCCATCGACCGTGTCGATGGTGTTGACCGAACTGGAACGACTCGACTGGCTGGATTCACGGGGGCAGGGGCCGGGCAAGCAGCGGCGCGTGAGTCAGCCTGCTGCACTGCTGGATGCCTGGGCCACGAGCCT
>JAYVRP010000440.1:0-1909 GCA_043776215.1 Rhodoferax sp.
CCGACAGCCAGATTAAACACCGGATTGCTGCTCGTGTGGTCGACCCGGTCGGCGACGAAATAGCCGTGGCGCTCGAACTGGAATTTGTCATCCGGCTTGGCGTGAACCAGGGACGGCTCCACCACCGCCCGGACAACCCGCAAGCTGTCCGGATTGAGACTGGCGAGAAAGTCCTTCCCACCCGCATCAGGTTGGGGTTCCGTGAAAAGGCGGTCATACAGGCGTACCTCCGCAACCACCGCGTCCGCGACTGCAACCCACGTGATCACCCCCTTGACCTTGACCGCATCCGACCCGGGTGTGCCGCTCTTGGTGTCAGTCACCAGAGTCGCATGCACCTCGGTCACCAAGCCGCCAGCATTCCGGGCACACCCGGTGCACTCGATCACGTGGCCGTATTTCAGCCGCACCCGGTTGCCCGGGAAAAGACGGAAGAAGCCCTTGGGTGGTGTGTCCTCGTAATCACTGCGTTCGATCCAGACTTCGCTCCCCATCTGAAAGCGGCGCCGGCCCATCTCGGGCAGATGCGGGTGCACGGGTGCGCTGCAATCGTCCAGAAAACCTGCCGGTGCCCCGGTGCCACCGCCCATCACCTCCCCCCAGTTGGTGATGACGAGCCGGACCGGATCGAGCACCGCCATCGCGCGTGGTGCAGACACATCGAGCGTCTCGCGCAGACAGCCTTCCAGCGTGCTGTAGTCGGTCCAGCCCCCGGCCTTGCTGGTGCCGGTGCGGTCCGCCAGCAGACGCAGGCTTTCGGGGGTGTAGCCGCGCCGGCGCAGGCCCACCAACGTTGGCATACGCGGGTCGTCCCACCCTTTGACCTTGTGGTCATAGACCAGCGCGGCAAGTTTGCGTTTGCTGGTGATCACATAGGTCAGATTCAAACGCGCGAACTCGTACTGGCGCGGCGGTGGGGCATGCAGCAAACCACCTTCGATGAGGCGCTCCAGCAGCCAGTCGTACCATGGCCGCTGGTCTTCGAACTCCAGCGTGCAGATGCTGTGGGTAATCTGTTCCAACGCGTCCTCGATGGGGTGCGCATAGGCATACATCGGGTAGATGCACCACTTGTCGCCGGTATTGTGGTGCTCGGCGCGCCGGATCCGGTAGATGGTCGGATCTCGCAGGTTGATGTTGGGGCTGGCCATGTCGACCTTGGCACGCAGCACCATGGCGCCATCGGCGTGTCTGGCGTCGCGCATTTCCCGGAAACGGGTCAGGTTTTCGCCGGGAGACCGATCCCGGAACGGGCTGTTGGTGCCAGGCTTGCCGAAATCACCGCGGTTCACCCGCATTTCTTCGGCGCTCTGTTCGTCCACGTAGGCGTGGCCCGACGCGATCAGGGTTTCGGCCGCCCGGTACATGAAGTCGAAATAGTCGCTCGCATGGTAGAGGTGGCTGGTGCCGTTGGCTTCCCAGTCAAATCCCAGCCAACGCACCATGTCGGTGATGGCATCAACGAACTCCTGGTCTTCCTTCTCGGGGTTGGTGTCATCGAAACGCAAATGGCACACGCCACCGTAGTCCCGCGCCAGGCCGAAATTGACACAGATGCTTTTGGCGTGGCCGATATGCAGGTAGCCATTGGGCTCGGGCGGGAAACGGGTCCGGATCCGCGCGGGATCGAGTTGCCCGGCCGCATGGTGGGCGCCATCCCCCGGGCCTGTGCCCCAACGACGCGTGGCATTGATTCCAGCCAACAAGTCTGATTCGATGATCTGGCGCAAGAAGTTGCTGGGTTTCGCGGCATCGATCGCTATCGGGGAGGGAATCTTTTTCGGGGACGCAACGGGGTGGCTCATGGCCGGATTTTAGGCGGCGCGCCACAGAGATCGAAACGACCTGCATTGATCAGGGTCACGATCCGGGCCACGTTTGGCAATTCTTCACTGGCCGAAGCGCTTGC
>JAYVRP010000441.1:0-1908 GCA_043776215.1 Rhodoferax sp.
CAACGCCCGCGCGGCACCCAGCCCGACCACGTAGTCGCAGTTGTCGTGCCGGCAGGTGGCAGAGACGTCAGCGCCAAGGTGGCGGCAAAGCTGGACCATCAGGCTGCCGACGGCGCCGGCCCCCCCATGCACCAGCACCCGCATGCCCGGCTGCACCCGCGCGGTCTCCATCACGGCGGTCCAGGCGCTGATGCCGGGTTGCAGCAGCGCCGCCGCCTGGTGCAGCGTCAGGCTCGGCGGGCGCAAGACGATCTGGTCTGTGCGGCACAGAATCGCCTCGGCGCAAGTGCCATTGCCCAGCTGGTCGGCGACCACACACACCAGATCGCCGACGGCCCACGCATCCACGCCGGGGCCCTGCTTCTCGATCACGCCAGTGCCGTCGCGGCCCGGGATCTTCGGGAACACCAGCTGGAAATGCGCCTGGAGCATGCCTGAACGCAGCTTGGTGTCCACCGGCGCCAACCCGGCCGCGAACATCCGTACGCGGACCTCGCCCGGCCCGGGTTCGGGCCGGGGCAGCATGACGTGTTGAAGCACGTCCGGCGGACCGTGACGCGTGTACTGGAGGGCTTGCATGGAGTGGTTCACGTTATGTTTCCGGGCCCATCAGCCCACGGCATGGTAGGCGCCGTCCGCGTACACCAGGGACTGGTGGATAGCACTCGAAAAATGCACATCCAGCACGGAGCCGATGACGATGTGGTGGGTGGCCCAGTCGTGCACGTGCGCAACCTCACATTCAAACGAGACCCGCGAGCCGACGAGGACGGGCACCTCGGTATCGTCCACGCGGCGCCAGTTGCCGTGGATGAAACGGCCGGTGCCGCGCACCTGCAACTGGCCGCCAAAGGCCATGGCGACCTCGCGCTGATCGGCGCCCAGCACATTGACCGAGAACCGCGCACCTGCGATCAGCGCTGGTGCCAGGGAGGCGCTGCGATTGACACAGACCAGCAATGACGGGGGCTCGGCGCTGAGGGACGTCACCGCAGTCGCTGTCATGGCCACCGGTGCGCCATCCGGCGCGTAGGCGCCAATGACGGTGACGCCCCCAGTGAGTGCGCGCATACCCTGCTTGAAACGGGCGCTGCCAGAGCTTGTGTTTTTGGTCATGGAAGGCAAACTTGCCAGGCGGCGGCAGGGCTAGACAACCCGCAGACCTGCCTGCTTCATCAGGGGCAATACCCGGTCGCAGAAAAATGGCAATTCGTAGTTGTAGTTGACGAAGGTCAGGGCCGCACCCGCGTAGCCCTCGTTGCAGATCCTCTGCAGGTCCTCGACGATTTTCTCCGGGGTGCCGACCAGCGGATAGGTGCCCGCACCGCCCGCGAAGCGTTTGCGGTACAAGTCAAAGGCGCTGCTGTCGTGTGAATTGGCGAATTCCTTTTTTTGCGCCATGTGGTTGTCGACCGCTGCATGGTCCGCCTGCGTGACGGCATAACGCTCGTAATACGCGTCCGCCTCGCGTTGTGTTTCGCGCGCCACGACATGGCACACGGTGTAGATGCCAACGTCGCGTCCCTGCAAGCGGGACCGATCCCGGATGTCGGCGATGTGTTTGCGCCCGTCCTCGATGTTGGAAAAGGTCGAAAACAGAAAATCGCAGTTCTTCGCTGCAAAATCGCGCCCGGGTGCCCCGAAAGCGGCATTCATCGTGAGCGGACGTGGCACCTGAATGCTGGCCGGGCGGCTCACCACCCCCTTGAGGTCGTAGTGCCTGCCTTTGAAATCAAAAGGCTGATGGGCGCCGTAACAACGCTCGATGATTTCCACCCATTCCGCAGCTTGCCCATAGGCATCGTCGCCAAGTTTGGCGCCGAACATGGCGAATTCGTCCGGGTTCCAGCCGCAGACGATGTTGAGGCCGGCGCGCCCGCCGCTGATATGGTCCACCGTGGCGAGCGC
>JAYVRP010000442.1:0-1908 GCA_043776215.1 Rhodoferax sp.
TGGCATCAAGACCATCGGCATCACCAACGACGAGTCGGCCGCCAACGGTCTGGTGGGCAGCGCCAAGGCCGCCGCCGACTTTGCCAAAGACCCTGCCAGCGCGTTGCGCGGCAAGACCATCACACTGACGCAGAACTCGACCGCTGATTTTGCGGTGCAGGCCTGCCTGAAGAAATATGGCCTGAAGAAGTCCGACGTGGTGATGAAGAACATGGGCCAGGCCGAGATCATCTCGGCGCTGTCGTCCAACAATTCCGATCTGGCCGGCATGTGGGCGCCTAATACGTACACGGTGGAGGAGAAGGCGGGCGCCAAGATGTTGTGCAGCGGCAAGGACAGCAACGCCATCGTGCCGGGCGCACTGATCGCGCGCGGCGACTATGCCAAGCAAAATCCGGAAAACGTCGCCAAGTTCCTGGCAGTCTATTTGCGCGCCTGGAGCTGGATGAGCGTGAACCGCCCTGAGTCGATCCGCATGATGAAAGACTTTTACGCCAAAGGTGGCGTAAGCATCAGCGAGGCAGCGATGAACAAGGAGTTCGATTCCCGCCCGACCTACAACCTTACCCAGCAGCTCAAGAGCATGGCGCGCTCCGGCGGCGGCGCAAACTCTGCTATGGACGGCTGGTTCACCGAGTTGTCGGGTTTCATGCGCGAGACCGGTGCCGTGCAGCAGGTGCCCAATGTGGCTGACTTTGTGACCGACGAATACATGAAGCTGGTTCAGGCCGACCCCAAGCTGCGCGACATGGCCAACTCGACCAAATAGGCATCCGGGCCGGACGAAGGAATGGGTCAGGGAAGTCTGTCTCTGGCCCGCGTCCTCCGCCTGGTGCACGCAGCGCCGTGCACCAAGGCATTCTTTGCCTTGAATTGCGCACTAACTTACCTAGGAGATCGACGTGGCCATCACGTATCTGAAAAAAGCCGACAAGACCCCGGAAACTGAAACAGCCACCGCCCAGCAGGTTGTCAACACCATGCTGGCTGAAATCCAGCAGCATGGTGAGGCGGCGGTACGCAAATACGCGGCGGACCTCGACCAGTGGACCGGAGACATGATCGTCACGCCGCAGCAGATTGCAGCGAATGCGCGCGAGGTGCCAGCGCAGGTCAAGGCCGACATCGACTTTGCGATCAAGCAGGTGTACGACTTCGCGCACGCGCAGCGACGCTCGCTGTCCGAATTCCAGCTCGAGCTGCACCCCGGTGTTACGGCGGGCCAGCGCGTTCTGCCGGTCAACGTCGCTGGCTGTTATGCACCCGCTGGTCGTTATGCGCACATCGCCAGCGCGTACATGGGAGTGGCCACCGCCAAGGCCGCAGGCGTGAAAACCATCATTGCCTGTTCGGGGCCGTTTCGTGGCGGAGCCATGCACCCCTACCTGATGTACGCCTTCAATAAGGCCGGGGCGGATGTCATCATGACGCTCGGTGGCGTGCAGGCGATTGCCAGCATGGCCTATGGCCTTTTCACCGGCAAGCCGGCGGACGTGATCGTGGGTCCAGGCAACAAGTTCGTCGCCGAGGCCAAACGCACACTGTTCGGCAAGGTCGGGATCGACGTGTTTGCCGGACCCTCGGAGATCGGCATCATTGCCGACGAGTCGGCCGACCCGGCCATCGTGGCCAGCGACCTGGTGGGTCAGGCCGAACATGGTCACGAGTCCCCGGCCTGGCTTTTTACCACCAGCAAGGCGCTAGCAGAGGACGTGATGCAACGCATGCCGGCCCTGATAAATGCGCTACCGCCCACCGCGCGTGACGCGGCCGGTGCCGCCTGGCGTGACTACGGCGAGGTGATGCTGTGCGATACGCGCGAGGAAGTCGTGCAAATCTCGGACCGATATGCCAGCGAGCATCTTGAAGTGCAGGCGCATGATCTTGACTGGTGGTTCAAACAGCTGA
>JAYVRP010000443.1:0-1908 GCA_043776215.1 Rhodoferax sp.
TCGACACTGGCGCCGAAACTGAAATGGGGACCCTCGGCGTCCAACAGCACGCCGCGCAGGGTGTTCTGCCCGCTGTAGGCACGCAATGCACCGTGCAACGCGGCAATCATCTCGGCATCGACGATATTGGCCTTCGGCCGCGCCAAGCGCAGGCGCAGCAAGGCGCCGTCGTGCTCGGTCCAGTCTTTCAGGGGCGCCACGGTTCAGCTCCCGCGCCGGCTCTTGGGCTGAATCGAATCGTGCAGTGGTCCGATCCAGCTTTCTCCTGCGGCCAGCTTCTGGCGCAGCAACACGAAGTCGGCTTCACGGTCGTCCTTGCCGCCATCGTTGAACGCGGTGAAGCCGGCACGCGCCTCGGTCATCATATTGAGCGAGAGCCAGGCACGCGCGTTCTCCTTGTTGCGGTTCCAGTTCTCGAGCTTGGGCTTGCGCAGCTCCTCGATGGTCTTGAGCGTGCACTCGGGGAAGGTCAGCAGTATCTTGGCGCACAACTCTTCCACCCGTGCGTCCAGCGCCGACAAATCCACTGTGCCACGCGCCAGCAAGGCCTTGCCCTCCTTGGCTGCGGCACCGGTCTTGGGCTCGCCGTAGGCGTTGCGGCCGAATTCGTCATACGCGCGTTGTGTCTCCACCAGGGGATTGGCGACGAACTGGCCATCCACCTTCAGTGCCGGCACCACATCGGTCAGGATGCCCATCTGGTAGGCCTTGTGCGCCGAAAAAGGCTCGCACAAGACACAGGCGGCCATGGCGCGCTCGGCGCCCACGATCACCGGCAGGAAGTCGGTCGCACCGCCAATCGGCGCCGAGCCGTGTTTGGGCCCTGCCTGCCCGAAGCGCGCCAGGTCCTGCGCCACCGAAAAATCACAGGCCATGCCGATCTCCTGGCCCCCGCCGATGCGCATGCCATTGACGCGGCAGATCACCGGCTTGTCGCACATCAGCAGCGCCGTGACCATGTCATTGAACAGGCGCAGATACTGGCGGTA
The DNA here is from genome assembly GCA_043776215.1 of Rhodoferax sp. Taxonomy (GTDB): domain Bacteria; phylum Pseudomonadota; class Gammaproteobacteria; order Burkholderiales; family Burkholderiaceae_C; genus CAISIP01. The sequence continues at coordinate 990 of JAYVRP010000443.1, forward strand.
CTCCTGTGGCTGGCCGGCGTAGTACTCGGCGTATTCCTTGGTATTTCCACCCGTGCAGAAGGCCTTGTCGCCGGCGCCGGTGAACACGATGCAGTTCACGTCGCGCGCGTTGGAGGCGGCGCGCAACGCCAGAATCACCCCCTTGACCATGTCGGTGGTGTAAGAGTTGTACTGCGCCGGGTTGTCCAGCGTGATCCAGGCGTTGAAAAGGCCTGGCGCCGCTCTGCCGTCGGGTTGGTGCGCCGGGCGCTTCTCGTAGCGCACGCCGGGCTTGGCGATATCGTCCACCAGATCGTGGTTCTTGAACTCGGGCATCAGGGCGGCGGTTTCTGCGGCGTGCATGCAATCTCCTTGGTCAGTCGGCTTCAATGCGGCACGAGTACCGCGCGACGGGTAATTTCGCGCTGGTGCACGGCTTCGAATATCTGGTTGATCTCGTCCAGCGGGTGGTCCTCGACGAAAGGATCCACACGCACCCGGCCATCCAGCACCAGGTCCAGCGCCGCGGGATAGTGCTCCGGTGGACAGCCCCAGTTGCCCACAGCGCGTGCATCAAAGGCCATCAGGTTGGACAGGCGCAATTCGACCTTGTCCATGGTGAACCCCACGACCGACAGGGTGGCCCCGTGCACCAGCAGGCTGTAGGCGGTGAGTTGGCCCGGCGCGCTGCCGGAACACTCGAAAATGAACCACTCGGTCGGGCGCAGACCCTGTTGCCGCGCGAAGTCATGGATGGCCGCCTTGATGGCCTTGGCATCCAGAGTGCGGCTGTTCAGGGTCAGCGCCGCGCCGTGCGCGGCAATGGACGCCAGTTTGCGCTGGTCCACGTCGATGGCCACCACCGTCGCGCCAAAGGCCCGCGCAACCTGCACGCAATAACCTCCCACGCCACCGGCTCCCACCACAATCGCCAGGCTGC
>JAYVRP010000444.1:0-6112 GCA_043776215.1 Rhodoferax sp.
GATCGCACCCGCGCTAGCCTATTCGGGCACCGGCCTGCTGCTGCGTTCGCGCAGCACCCTGGGTGAGACGCTGGACGGCACGCCCGGCGTCAGCAGCACGTATTTTGGCCCCAATGCGAGCCGACCAGTCATCCGCGGGCTGGACGGTGACCGCATCCGTATCCTGCAAAACAGCGGCGCCAGCGTGGACGCTTCGGGCCTGAGTTACGACCACGCCGTGCCTTCCGATCCGATTGCCATCGAGCGTGTCGAGGTGCTGCGTGGCCCGGGCGCCTTGCTTTATGGAGGCAGTGCGGTGGGGGGTGTCGTCAATGTGATCGACAACCGTATACCGCGCGAACCGCTGTTTGATGCGCAAGGTGGTATCAGCGGTCGTACCGACCTCAGCCTGGCCAGCGCCAACCGCGAAAAAGCCGGCGCGGTGATGCTGGAGACCGGAAGCAATCGCTACGCGCTGCATGTGGATGCCTTCAATCGCAACACACAGGACCTCGCAGTCCCCGTGGCCCTGGCATGCACCAAACCGGGCTCTGCGGCACTTTCCAATCGCATCTGCAACTCGGCCGCTGACACCCATGGTGGCGCGCTGGGTGGGTCGGTGTTCTTCGATGCCGGATATATTGGCGCATCGGTCAGCACCTACCGGTCCAGTTACGGCACAGTCGCCGAAGACGCAGTGACGATCGGCATGAAGTCCGACCGCATTGCGCTGGAGGGCGAACTACGCGACATCAAGGGCCCGCTGCAAAGCATCAAATGGCAGTTGAGCAACAGCGACTACCAGCACACCGAGTTTGACGCCGGGGTCGCCGGAACCGTCTTCAAGAACCGGGGCAAGGACCTGCGACTCGAAGCGCGCCAAGCCAAGCTGGGTCCGCTGGACGGCGTGGTTGGCATTCAATCCGAGTCCACGCGCTTTTCTGCTGACGGTGCGGAGGCTTTCGCGCCCTACAGCCAGACGCGGCAGAACGCCTTGTTTGTTTACGAGGAAATGGCAACCGGCTGGGGCCGCGTCAGCATGGGCGTGCGGACCGAGTCGGTGCGGGTGGAGTCGTTTGGCAACCCGGTCGTTGCGCGATTTGCACCGGCCACCCGCAGCTTTCACCCCGGCAGTTACGCCGTGGGTGGCTTGTTCAACCTGGCACTCGGATGGCAACTCACCGGCAACCTGGCTTACAGCGAACGCGCACCGAAAGACTATGAGTTGTTCGCCGATGGCCCCCACATCGCCACAGGCAGTTACGAAGTGGGCAACCCGGCATTTGCCAAGGAAAAGTCCACCAACCTTGACATGGGTGTGGCGTGGAAGAGCGGCGCCAACCGCTTTGCGCTCAGTGCTTTTGTGAACCGCTTCAAGAACTATCTGGCGCTGGATGCCACCGGGATTACCCGCGATGCCGACGGCAATGGCGCGGGTGTAGGCGTCACGGACGACGGATTCGGCAATTCGGTTGAATCCGGCGGCACGGCGAAAATCCTGCCGGAGTACGCGTATTCCCAGGTGCGCGCCCGATTCACCGGCATCGAAGCCAGTGGCAACCTGCGCTTGCTGGAGGGGCCGCAGACGGTCGATCTGGAGCTGCGCGGCGACATGGTTCGGGCCATCAACCGCAGCACTGGCCAATATCTGCCGAGGATTTCGCCGGTCCGGCTCGGTGCGGCCTTGGTGTGGGCGCAAGGACCCTTTGGTGCGCGCTTCGGTGTGAGCCATGCGGCGGCGCAGAACAATATGCCCGCCGGGCAACTGGCCACGTCGGCCTACACGCTGGTGAACGCCGCGCTGACCTGCAGGCAAAAGGTCGCTGGCGCGCGCTTGTTGTGGTACGCGCAGTTCGACAACATCGGCAACACCCTGGCCTTCCCGGCGAGTTCCATCCTGACGCAAACAGCGCCGGGCAAAGCGCCGCTGAGCGGGCGCAGCATGAAAGTGGGTCTTCAGGCCAGCTTCTGAGTCGGATGGGTGGCGCCGGCCATGGCGGAGTCACATCGACCAACACAAGCCGCGTCGGCTACACCGGGGTGGCAGCGGCCGGGTGCGATACTGCCGGCGTCGCTCCTTGTCCATGAACCACGTTGTCCTGTCGGCCCTGCTGCCGGTTGTTGCGCTGATCGCGCTTGGTGTTGCGTTGGGTCGTACCGGCTGGATCGGCCCCCGGGTGGTCCGTATTCTTTCCAACGTGTCGTTTTTCGTGCTGACACCGATCGTGTTGTTCCGCGCCATGCGCAACGTGCATGTGGAGCAACTGGATCTGTGGCCAGCCGGCGCGTACATCGCGGCCCTGGCCATCGTATTTGCCGGCGTTCTGGTGTGGCGCGGCATGAACCGCACCTCGGCCGTGCTGGCGCTGGCGGTCACCTACAGCAACGCGGTGATGATCGGTATCCCGCTGATTGGCCTGGCCTGGGGGGAGGTCGGGCTGGTGACCTTGTCCACGCTGATACCGATCCATTCGCTGCTGCTGTTGACCATCGCCACGGTGGCGCTGGAGTTTTCGCTGGCCCGCGAGCATGCGGCGCTGTCGCCTGATGTGGCCGCACGGATGCTGTCGGTGGCCGGGCGCGCCCTGCGCAAGGCCTTTTTGCATCCGGTGCCTTTGCCCATCCTGGCGGGCCTGCTGTTTGCCCAGACCGGCCTGGTGATCCCGCCATTGGCCGACCAGATGCTGCGCGCGCTGGGCTCGGTGTTTGGCCCGCTGGCGCTGCTGCTGGTGGGCATTGCCCTGGCGGGCTCGGCCATTGGTGCCAGGCTGCACCCGGCATTGGTGCTGGCCGGCATCAAGAATTTTCTGGTGCCGGCCCTGGCCGCAGGAATCGGGTGGGCGTTCGGGCTGCGCGGAGTGCCGCTGGCAGTACTGGTCGCGACTGCGGCCTTGCCGATTGGCGCCAACGTGTTCATCTTCTCGCAACGCTACGGCGTCGCGCAAGACCTGGTTACCGCCAGTGTGGGGGTGTCCACTCTGTTGGCGATGGTGAGTGTGTCGCTGGTGCTTCTGCTGGCCGGCTGGGGGGGATGACGCTCAAGGTGCCAGGCGCTCGCGTTTCCACTGGCCCTGAGGTTCCAGCGTGTACCGCAGGCGGTCGTGCAGGCGGCTCGTGCGCCCCTGCCAGAACTGCCAGTGGTCGGGCTTGAGCCGGTAACCCCCCCAATGCGGTGGCCGTGGCGGCTGCAGCAGGAACTGCGCCGCATAACGTGCTGCATTCGCCACCAGCACGGCCCGGCCCGAGATTACCTGCGACTGGGGCGAGGCCCAGGCGCCGATACGCGAGTCGAGCGGGCGGGTGTGGAAATACGCATCACTTTGCGCCGCGTCGACCTTTTCCACCACACCCTCGATACGCACCACGCGCTCGAGTTCGACCCAGTGAAACTGCAGCGCCGCATACGGGTTGCCCGCCAGTTCCTGGCCCTTGCGGCTGTCGTAGTTGGTGTACCAGCTGATGCCGCGTGCGTCAAAGCCCTTGGCCAGCACGACGCGGGTGCTGGGCCGCAAGTCGTTGCCCACCGTGGCCAGAGTCATCGCGTTGGGTTCGGGAACCTGCGACGCGATGGCCTCGTCAAGCCACTGGGCAAACTGTTGCAGGGGGTCGGCGTGGGAGGCGTCTTCACTCAGTTCGGCGCGTTCGTAACTCTTGCGAAGGTCAGCAATATTGGTCATGGCGCGAGTATAGGAACCCGCCGCGGCCAGCGCCTGGCCTCAGGGTGCGTGGGTCAGCAGCTTTTGCAGCGCGGCATCGCGGATGCCGTGTTGTTCCAGGCAACGCAGGGTCTGGTCCGCATAGTCGAGCGTGGTGCCGTAGCGGCCGCGCGAGCTCGAGAAGATCCGCCGGTAATGCTCGGCAGTCAGTTCACCGGTGAAGTTGGGGCTCCCGCGTGACAAGGTGAAACCCAGCGCGTGCACGGTGCCATGGCCCGTGGCACATTGCAGCCACTTCGGGTCGTACACGCCGGTCACCATCTCACGGTCCCACAACTTGTGCAGCACCGCTTCGCCGTCGCGCCGGGGAACCCGCAACACCGCGCCCTGGCAACTGCCACCGGACAACAGCGCGAACACCAGGCCCGGGCATTCCACCGTGCCGCGGTTGACGCGGCTCCACATCTTGAGTGCGCGGTGCCAGCCATGCACCTTGGCCAGGCGCTGCTCGGCCACGTCGAAGTCGGGACGCCAGATCAACGAGGCATAAGCGAACACCCACAGATCCCGTTTGCCGCCCCATTCCTGCAACGCACGTTGCAGCATCGGTCCCGGGTCACGCACGGCGCGGGGCAGGGGGGTGGCGGGTCCTGGATGGAGGGTCACGGTGGAGTGAAATGGTAATCGCAGGCAGCCCGGTTTTGCGCAGGCTTGCAGATTCAACGGGCCGCGCGGCAGACCGGTTTACACGTCGCCCGTGGTGTGCCGCGTTGTCGTAACCCACCGGTAACTGGTGGGTGGTTCCTGGAATCCATTCCGCGTTACGATCCGTCTTGTAATTAAGTTACAAACTTTCACGAAATTCATGAAACTCCAAAACACCGTAAGCGACGTCACCGCCCGCATCCTGCAGCGCAGCGCCAGGACGCGTGACGCCTACCTGCAACGACTGGACGCGATGGCAGGGCGGTTGCCCGGCGTCGAGCGCATGGGGTGTGCCAACGTGGCGCATGCCCTGGCCGGCATGCCGGATGGCGACAAGGCGGCCGCCATGCCCAAGGGCCGCCAGATCGGTATCACGGCCGTGCGCGCGCCCAATATCGGCATCGTCAATGCCTTCAACGACATGTTGTCAGCCCACGCACCGTTGCAGCATTACCCCGATCTGCTCAAGGCAGAGGCACGCAGGCGGGGCGCCACGGTCCAGGTGGCAGGCGGCGTACCCGCCATGTGTGACGGCGTGACGCAGGGAACAGCGGCGATGGAACTCAGCCTGTATTCGCGTGACGTGATCGCCATGGCGACGGCGGTATCGCTCTCCCATGACATGTACGACGGTGCTCTGATGCTGGGAGTCTGCGACAAGATCGTGCCCGGCCTGTTGATCGGGGCCCTGCATTTCGGCCATCTGCCCACGGTCTTCGTGCCGGCCGGCCCCATGACCTCGGGCCTGTCGAACAGCGCCAAATCGAAGGTGCGCGAAATGGCAGCGCTTGGCAAGGTCGGGCGTACCGAATTGCTCGAAGCCGAGTCCCAGGCTTACCACGGCCTGGGCACCTGCACCTTCTACGGCACCGCCAACAGCAACCAGATGCTGCTCGAAGCCATGGGCCTGCATGTGCCAGGCACCGCGTTCGTGAACCCGGGCGCAGCCCTGCGCGATGAGTTGACGCGCGAAGCCCTGCGCACCGTGCTGGGAACTCCGACCTCCGACCCAGCGCACCAGGGCGCGCGTGGGGTCAGCCCCTGTGCCCCGATCGGCCGCGTGGTGGACGAGCGATGCATCGTTAACGCGATGGTCGCGTTGCTGGCCACAGGGGGCTCCACCAACCACCTGATCCATTGGGTGGCAGTGGCGCGGGCGGCCGGCATCCTGATCGACTGGGACGACTTCTCGGCCCTGTCCGATGGGGTTCCGCTGCTGGCGCGCGTGTACCCGAACGGCAGTGCCGATGTGAACCAGTTCCAGGCTGCTGGTGGCCCCGGTTTCATCATTCGCGAGTTGCTGGACGCCGGGCTGATGCATGAGGACGTTATGACGGTGCGCCCGGGCGGTCTGCGCGAATTCACGCTGGTGCCGGCGGCGTCCACCGAGGGCATCGTCTGGCGCGATCCCGGACCCTCCACCGATACCTCGGTGGTGCGTGGCGCGGCGCAGCCCTTCAGTGCCACCGGGGGGCTCAAGTTGCTGCTGGGCAACCTCGGGCGCAGTGTCATCAAGGTGTCTGCCGTGCCTGAGGATCGCCACGTGGTGCAGGCACCGGCACGTGTCTTCGATTCGCAGGAGGCGCTGCACGCGGCCTTCGCTGCGGGCGAACTCGACCGCGATGTGGTGTGTGTCGTGCGCTGGCAGGGGCCTGGCGCCAACGGCATGCCCGAGCTGCACAAGCTCACGCCGCCGCTGGCGGTGCTGCAGGGCAAGGGGTTCAAGGTGGCACTGGTGACCGACGGGCGCATGAGCGGTGCTTCGGGGAAGG
>JAYVRP010000445.1:0-1905 GCA_043776215.1 Rhodoferax sp.
AGACCGCTCGTGGTGGAAGCCCTTCGAAGTCGGCGTCGTCGATGTGGTGCGCGACGACCCGCTGAAGCACCAGATGGAACACTTCGGCGCCGTCGTGCGTGGCGAGGCCGTACCGCGGGTCTCGGCGCGCGACGGCCTGGCCAACCTGCGTGTGACCGAGGCCATCGCGGCCGCGGCCAAATCGGGCCAGGTCATCCACATTCCCAAGTGCTAGCTCCATGAAGATCCTCATGCTCCACGGCATCAACCACAACATGTTCGGCAAGCGCGACCCGAAGCCGCAGATCTGGCCCTTCACGATCTCGGCGAACACCGAGACGTGGCGGAAGGCCTCGCGCGCGTGGATGTTGGACATGTGCAGCTCGATCACCGGGCAGGTCAGACAAGCCAGCGCATCGCGGATGCCGTAGCTGTAATGCGTCCAGGCTCCGGCGTTGATGAGCACCGCATCCACGCCGTCCCGGTAGCCCTGGTGGATGCGTTCGCACATCTCGCCTTCACCGTTGGTCTGAAAATACTCCAACTCGGTTCCCAGTTCTTTACCCAATGCGCCCAGGCTGGCGTTGATTTCGTCCAGCGTGATGGTGCCGTATTGCTTGGGATCGCGCTTGCCGAACATGTTGTGGTTGATACCGTGCAGCATGAGAATTTTCATAGGTTACTCCTGATCTGGTTTGAAATACTTAGGGGGTCAATTCGATGACTCGACCAGTTTTGGAAGCCTCGGCAATGGCTTCGGTTATGCGCAGGTTCAGCAGACCATCGCGCGCGCTGACCAAAGGCTCAGCCTCACCACGAACGACCTGACCGAAGTGCGCCATCTGATGTTTCAACGGGTCATCGCGCACCATGCCCACCACGCCTACCTCGAACTCTTTCCACCACGAACGGCCTTCGGGTCGGGGATAAGTTTTCAGACGCATTGTAGGTACCGATAAAGCCCCGTTGGTGCCGGTGATGACATAACAATCTTCGTCTTCGTACGTCGGATAGGCCTTGTTTTCCTGGGATGTCTGCTCCCAGCTGCGCGGACAGGCGGCGGTGTCAGACAGCATAAAAGTGCCCAGCATGCCATTGGCAAAACGCAGATTGATGGCCACGGTGTCTTCCACTGGAAAGCCCCGTGTGACGTGAGAAGCAAACGCCTGTACGGCCACGATGGCGCCGCACAGCATGCGCAGGTTGTGCACTTCGTGGATCATGTTCAGCAATATCGGCCCGGCACCGATCTCACGCCGCCAGGGGCCATCCACGTAGTAATGGTCCGGCTTGAGGAAAGTCGCACTGCCCATGACCGCGACCAGCTTGCCCAGCTTGCCGGATTCCACCACCTCTTTGGCCTTGGCCATGATGGGGCTGTGTGCACGGTGGTGGCCAATGAGTACCTTCACACCGGTCGCATCAACCGCCTTCACCAGTTGTTCACCTTCGGCAACGGTAGTGGCGATCGGCTTTTCGAGCAGGATCGGCAGTTTTGCTGCAATACACTGCAGCCCCTGCGTGACGTGCAGATGGTTGGGTGTGGCAAGAACCAGCCCATCAGGGCGGTCCTTGGCCAATAGTTCGTCAAGCGACGCGTAAAGGGGCACGCCAGCCTTCGCCGCGACATCCACCGCAGCAGGGGATGGATCAACAATCGCAGACAACACACAGGCCGGGCTGGCTTGTGCCACGCCCATATGGGCTTGTCCGATGTAGCCAGCACCGGCTACCGCGATACGTGTTTTTTTCATGTGAAATAGGGGCTGAGTCGAGGCCGCTTTCGGAGAGATCAGGCGACCCCGGAGGTGTCAGTGCCTCCTGGATAACTTGATGGCAATTCAGCTTACTTGCGCATCTTCGCCAATTCGGCTTGTACTTCATTCACGGTCGCCTCACCCACGCTGGCGGTGTACTTGGCGATCA
>JAYVRP010000446.1:0-1904 GCA_043776215.1 Rhodoferax sp.
GACTGGTTGGCCATCGACTCCAGGTAGGGGAACAAGGCGCCACCAGCCACGTCGGGGCCAAAATCCAGGTGCATGCCCCAGGCCGCCATCATGGCCTGCAGGCCTTCGTCCTCGAAGTGCGCGTCGAGCCAGGCGCGCGGGCTCGACAACAGCAGGCGCACGGTCTCCATGCACCAGGGCAGCCCACGGGCACGCCACATCGTCCACATCGCACGCGCCAGCGCCCACGACGGCATGGGGGTGCCGAGCAGCGCAAACAGATGCGGCGCATCGTTGCCGAAGCCGTTGACCATGGCGCGCCAGGTGTCGGCATCGCGTGGATTGCGCGCGGCGATGCGCGCGGCGGTGGCGTCCAGGTCCTGCTGCACGCCGAGCCAGCGGCCATCGTCGAACACCGACGCGAAACTGTGGGTGGCACCCACGAGCGCCAACCCGGCCGCATCCAGGCGCGCCTTGTGGGTGGCATAAAACGGCGAGCCTGCGAACATGCTCAGGTTCATCGCATACAGGTCGTGGCGAAAACCCGGCAAGGTGATCTCGGCGGTCTTGACCGCGCCGCCGGCCACTGCAGCGCGCTCCAGCACCAGCACCTTCCAGCCCTTGCTCGACAAATGCACGGCTGCGGCCAGGCCGTTGTGCCCTGCGCCAATGACGATAACGTCCCATTTCATGTCATCTCCAGACTGCTGCGGCCACGCGCAGGAAATTGCCACCCAGGATGGAGGTGATCGCATCGTTCGGATAACCCAACGCCATCAGCGCCGCCACCAGGCCCTCCAACGACTCCGGTTGGATATCGGCCCAGGGTGGGCGGGGGTAACCACGGCTGGCCATCATGGGGCTGGCGTCAAACAGTTTTTGCATGAAATCCTGGTAGAACACCACGTCCAGGCCCAGGCCCACATGGGCCGCGCCGACACGTTGCGCGATGTAGTCGATATGGCGCACCAGCGCCGGCACATCGGCGCTGTTGTCAGGCGACAGGAAGGCGCCGATGCCGTTGATTCCGACCACGCCGCCGCGCTCCGCACAGGCATCGATCTGCGCGTCGGTGACGTTGCGTTCGTGGTCTTTCACGGCGCGTACGCTGGAGTGCGAGAAGATAACGGGATGGGACGACGTGGCGATCATGTCGAGCGACGTGCGCAAGCCGGCGTGGCTGGCGTCGATCAGCATGCCGACCCGGTTCATCTCGGTCACGAAGGCGCGGCCGAGCTGGGACAGGCCGGCGTCGCCGCTCTCGTGGCACCCGTCGCCCAGCGGGTTGCGCGCGTTGTAACAAAGGATCATCCAGCGCAGGCCCAGACGGTAATACACGTCCACCAGTGCCGGGTCATAGGCCAGCGGCCCGGCGCCCTGGAAGTGGAACCCGATCGCCAACTGCCCGGCCACTTTGGCGGCATGGATATCAGCCACACCCTCCACCAGCCGAAACCGCTCCGGCTGGCGCAGGAACCATTGGCGCTGCTGGGCAAAATGGCGCAGCGCCGGCTCCGGGCGGTCCCAGTCGGCGGCGAGCGTGAGCGACAGGAAGTTGAAACCTGCCGCCTGGTAACGCGGCAGCATGGCCGGCCCGCCGTCCAGGCACTCCGGCGTCCAGCCTACCGCGCTTTCCCAGACCAGCGCATCGTCAATCAGGGCGCGAGCATCCGATTTGGCCATAGGTATGTTTCCTTAAGCGCGTACGACGTCGCGCGTGCCCCCTCGGCGCAAGCCGGGCATCGCCAAGGTGATCAACACAAAAGCGGCAGTGGCCAGTTTCAGATCGCTGGGGTGCAGGCCCATGGCCAGCCCGAGCGAAGTCATCTGGTAGTAAACGATGGCGCCGACCAAGGGCGCCAGCAATTGGCGCGTGATGGTGGCCCGGCCCACGATGGCCTCGCCAATCACCAGACCGGCCAGGC
>JAYVRP010000447.1:0-1903 GCA_043776215.1 Rhodoferax sp.
ACACGCGCGGCCAGCGCGCCCAGAAAAGCCAGAAAAACCAGCGACGCGCCGGCGACCCAGAACATCAGGCCACGCTCCGGTGCCAGGGCCGTGGCCGCCAGCGGCAGGGCCGCACCGACCGCAAAGCTGGCCGCTGACGACAAGGCGGCCTGGACCGGCCGGGCGCTGAACGCCTCCGAAATGCCGAGTTCGTCCCGCGCGTGCGCACCCAGCGCATCGTGCCGCATCAGTTGCTCGGCCACCTGCTGCGCCAGAGCCGCATCAAGCCCGCGATGCACATAGATGGCGGCCAGTTCGCGCTGCTCGGCCACCGGGTCGGTCTGCAATTCGAGACGTTCGCGCGACAGGTCGGCGCTCTCGGTGTCCGCCTGCGAATGCACCGATACATATTCGCCGGCCGCCATCGACATGGCACCGGCCACCAGGCCCGCCACGCCGGTGACCAGAATGTTGGCCGGAGTGGCGCTGGCTGCAGCGACACCCACCATGAGGCTGGCGGTCGAGACAATGCCATCGTTGGCGCCCAGCACCGCGGCGCGCAGCCAGCCGATGCGGTCGGTACGGTGGCGCTCACTGTGGCGGCGGGATAGGGCCATCGGATGGTTCCTTGTTCTGCGCCTGCACGCCGTCATTCGCCTGCACGTCCTGATGCGCCTGCGGCGCGGCGCCGGTGGTTTCGAAGATCTGCCAGACTGCGATGAACATCGCGGCAATGGTCGGCCCAAGCACAAATCCGTGAATCCCGAACACCGCCATGCCTCCCAGTGTAGTGAGCATCACCACGTAGTCGGGCATCCGCGTGTCCTTGCCCACCAGCATCGGCCGCAGCAGGTTGTCCACCAGCCCGATCACCAGCACCCCCCAGGCGACCAGCGCGGCGGCCTGCCACACGGCCCCCATGGCGAAGAAATACAGCGCCACCGGCACCCACACCAGTGCGGCACCCACGGCGGGCAACAACGACAGAAAGGCCATCAGCACGGCCCACAAAACCGCCGCGCCGACACCGAGGTACCAGAACGCCAGGCCGCCCAGGGCACCCTGGATCGCCGCCACCAGCAGGTTGCCCTTGACCGTCGCGCGCACGACCGTGATGAACTTGTCGAGCAATTCCTGCTTGTGCCGGACCGTCAATGGCAACACGCGGCGCAGGGCATGCACGACGACCTCCCCATCGCGGATCATGAAAAACGCCAGGTACAGGGTGATCATGAAACTGGCCAGGAACTCGAAGGTGTTTTGCCCGATGTCCAGCACCTGCCCGCCCATGACCTGCGCGCCTTGCGACAGCGCGAGCGTCAGGCGGCGCTGCACCGTGTCAAAGTTGAACATGCCAAACCGGTCCAGCACATCCCGGATGCCGCGCGGCAGGGAGTTGAACAACACCTGGAAGTAGCGCACCGGGTTGGTCTCGCCCGACTGCAGGCGCTGGTACAACCCGGCGGCCTCGGTGGCCATCGATGCAGCGACGAACACCAGGGGCAGGATGACCATTACCAGGGCGATCAGCAGGGTCAGCAGCGCAGCGGGTGTGCGCCTGCGGCGCAGCATGGGCAGCAGGCGGCGGTAGACCGGCACGAACAGCATGGCAATGATGACGGCCCACAGAAGGATGCCGAACAGGGGCAGCAGGATCCAGCCCAGTGCCAGCGTGGCGAGCGCCAGCAGGATCTGCGCCGCCCGGTGTTGCGATGGTGGACCCGACTCGGGTTGCCAGCGGGAGTCGATCATCATGCTGCAACGTCCTTGGGGGGTGGGTCAAGCAGATTCTTGATGCCGCCTGTCGCGGGGTCTGTGCGCTAGCGCACAGATGGTTGGCCACCCGTGCTTTACAACCCGGTCCTGTGACCATAATAGTCCCCTGATGAACAAGATGCTGGTCACCGTTTTCGCCGACGAGGCT
>JAYVRP010000448.1:0-1903 GCA_043776215.1 Rhodoferax sp.
CACCTGGTGCGGGTCGTGCTGGCGGGCCTGGTGTTGTGGGGGGCCGGCATGGCGCTGCTGATCGGCATCTGGGGCCTGCAGGGGTCGCTGGCGCAGATGGGCTGGTTTTTCACCAAGGCAGCCTTGCTGACTTTCGGCGGCGCGTATGCCGTGTTGCCGTATGTCTACCAGGGTGCGGTGGAGCAGCAGCAATGGTTGTCGGCGACGCAGATGATCGATGGCCTGGCGCTGGGCGAGACCACGCCCGGGCCACTCATCATGGTGGTGGCCTTCGTGGGTTTTGTCGGGGGCTGGCTGAAACAGGTGCTGGGGCCGGACGCCTTGTTTCTGGGTGGCGCACTGGCGGCCACGGTGGTCACGTTCTTCACGTTTTTGCCGTCGTTCATCTTCATATTGGCTGGCGGCCCGCTGATCGAAACGACCCATGGCAACCTCAAATTCACGGCGCCGCTCACCGCCATCACGGCAGCCGTGGTCGGCGTGATCCTCAACTTGGCGCTGTTCTTTGCTTACCACGTGTGGTGGCCACAAGGGCTCGATGGGCGTTTCGACGTGGTGTCGGCGCTGATCACGATCACTGCCGCGGTGGCGCTGTTCCGCTTCAAGCTCGGCGTCATGACCTTGCTGGCGGCTTGCGCGCTCGTGGGATTGGCCGTCACCTTGTTGCCAGCACTTTTTCACTGAAAGGACCGTCATGAACCAGCGAATTCAACCCTTGCCCTTTGACCCCGCGGGCCTGCATGGACTGTCGGAGCGGCTGCTGCGTAGCCACTTCGACAACAATTACAGCGGAGCCGTCCATCGGCTCAATGCGATTCAGTCCAGGCTGCGTCAGCTTCAGCCTGCCAGCACTCCCGGGTTTGAGTTGAATGGCCTCAAACGCGAGGAACTGGTGGCCACCAATTCCATGCTGCTGCATGAGCTGCACTTTGCTTGCCTGGGTGGGGATGGCGCCGCCATGACACCGGCCATGGCACTGGCCTTGAGCGGCAGTTTTAGCAGCGTGGAGCGCTGGCGCGAGGAGTTCGTGGCCATGGGCAAGGCTTTGGGCGGTGGCTCCGGCTGGGTGTTGCTGGTGTTTCAGCCACGCGATGGCAGCCTGGTGAATCAGTGGGCCGGCGACCATACCCACGCCGTGGCGGGAGGGTTTCCGATACTGGCGCTGGACATGTACGAACACGCCTACCACCTCGATTTCGGCGCCAAGGCGGGTGCCTGGGTGGATGCCTTCATGCACAACCTGAACTGGGTGGCGATTTACGGGCGTTACCAGCAGGCGGTGCATGGGGCAAGTGAACCTTTCGCGGCAGAACACGCCGACGTGGCGGGAGCGCAATTGATCGACGTCCGGCGTGCAGGCGTTTTTGAGCAGGCGCGCCAGAAGTTGCCTGGTGCCGATTGGCGCGATCCTGGCGAGGTGGGCACCTGGGCCAAAGAACTGGACCCGCACAAGGAGGTCGTGGTGTATTGCGTCTATGGGCATGAGGTCGGGCGCAGTACCGCCATGCGCCTGCGCGCGCTGGGCATCAACGCACGGTTTTTGCGCGGTGGGATCGATGGCTGGCAAAGCAGCGGCCTGCCTCTGGTGGACAAAGGAGAAAGCACATGAAATGGATCACCCGCGAACGGCCCAAGATCGACCGTATTGCCTGCCCCTGGCTGGTCACGCGCTTCATCGACAAGGAGCCGGAGTTCTTGTTTGTACCGACCGATCAGGTGCTGGAGACGGCCCGTGCCACCGGCGCCATCGCGTACGACATCCCGGGCGTGGAACTGACCCACGTCGGCGACGACTGCAGTTTCGACACCATGTGCAAGAAATACGCATTGGACAACCCCGCCTTGCAGGATCTGGCCGTGATCGTTCGGGGCGCGGATACCGATCGGCTCGACCTGGCTCCGC
>JAYVRP010000449.1:0-1902 GCA_043776215.1 Rhodoferax sp.
GGTCAGGACGATGGACCCGAATTTGTTGGAAAGGGCCATCAGCAAGGTACCTCGAATACGCGCCTGGATGTTTTCCTCGGTGGTGTCCTCGGCGAGGCCGGCGAATTCCCTGACCAGAGACGCCTTGAAAGCCTCGAATTCAGGCACGATGGAAATTTCGTCGTATCGCACACCCAGGCGGTGCGCCATATCGCGCGCGTCGATCCAGCTGATATCGGCGGTGTAGGGCGACGGCATCATCACGGTCCGGATCCTGTCCTTGCCCAGCGCATCGACCGCGATCGCCAGTACCAGGGCGGAGTCAATGCCCCCCGACAATCCGAGGATGGCACCGGGGAAACCGTTCTTGCCCAGGTAGTCACGCACGCCCAGCACGAGGGCATCCCAAAGATCGGCATCCGCGCTGCGCGCAGGTTCGATGGCGCCAGCCAGTTGCACCTGTGTGGCCGCATGGTGCACATCGACGTGAAAAAGATGCTCTTGGAAACTCGGCGCCCGCGCCGCCACCGAACCATCGGCATTCAGGGCAAATGAATGGCCCTCGAAAACCACTTCGTCCTGCCCACCGACCAGATGGGCGTAAACCATCGGCAATCCGCAGGCCAGCACCCGTTCGCGCATGGTTTGTTCGCGCTCATACCCTTTGCCGACATGAAATGGTGATGCGTTGATCACGGCCAGCACCTGAGCCCCGGCTTGCCGGGCCAGCCGGGCCGGTGCATCAAACCAGGCATCCTCACAAATAAGCAGCCCGATCCGCAGCCGGCCGCTGCCCTCGCCTGCGTGAAACACGCAGACCGCGTTGCCCGGTGTGAAATAGCGGCGCTCGTCGAACACCTGGTAGTTCGGCAACTCGCGCTTGTGGTAAGTGTGAATCAAGGCACCTTCACACAACACACTGGCAGCATTGAAACGGCTCTGAATTGCCACCGACCGGGTCCGGCTGTCTCCGCCCACCGGGTGACCGACCACCACTGCCAATCCTTTTAACCCCGCCAGTTCACGCGCCACGGTTTTCACGGCATCATCACAGGCAGCAATGAAGGCAGGACGCAGGAACAAATCCTCGGCCGCATAACCGCAAATGGACAACTCGGGAGTCAGCACCAGCCGGGCACCGTCGGCGTAGGCCTGTCGGGCCGCCTCGATGATTTTTTCTGTGTTTCCGGGCAGGTCACCGACACACAGGTTGAGTTGAGCCACACATATTTTGAGATTCATGAAAACACACACTGAAATGACGAATGGAGTGCCTGCCAAGGGCGCTCACCGCGCCGGATTGGCTGTCATCCCTGGCCAACCGGGGGCGGTGGCATGACTGCAAATGATTATGTCATCGAGGTGCTCAAGTCGCCCCTGGACATCGACCCCACCGAGTGGAATGTGCTGCTCGCCCTGCAGGCAGATGCGACTCCGTTCATGCGTCAGGAATACCTGGCCGCGATGCAGCACAGCGCCAGCGCCTCGCCGGCCACCGGATGGACCCCGCATTTCGTTACATTGCGGACGAAAGGCGCATCCGCCGGCGAGTTGCAGGGCGCCTGCGCCCTGTACTTGAAAGACCATTCCTACGGTGAGTACGTGTTTGACCATGCCTGGGCCAATGCCTACCACCAGCACGGGCTGGCGTACTACCCCAAGGCGCTGGTTGCCCCTCCCTTCACGCCGGTACCTGGCGCCCGCCTGCTGGCACGCAATCCGCAAGCCCGGCTGGCGCTGGCGAAAGCGGTGATTGCCTGGTGCAAGGAGTCCGGCTTGTCATCACTGCATATCCTGTTCGCAGCTGACGACGACGTCAGCGCCTGCCAGGCAGCCGGAATGATGCTGCGGCACAACGTGCAGTTCCACTGGACTCGCCCGGACGCGCGTTACCGCGACTTCGACGATTTCCTGGCGTCGCTG
>JAYVRP010000450.1:0-1902 GCA_043776215.1 Rhodoferax sp.
TTGTCGATCGATGACTTCGGCACTGGCTATTCGTCGCTGAGTTACCTCAAGCGCTTCCCGCTCGACGAGCTCAAGATCGACCGCTCGTTCCTGGCCGACCTGCCGGGCACACCGGCAGATCTCGCCATCGTTCGCACCATCATCGAGCTTGGCCACAGCCTGGGCATGTCGGTGATCGCCGAAGGCGTGGAGACACCGGCGCAACTGGACTGCCTGGACCAACTGGGTTGTGACGACTACCAGGGTTTCCTGTTCAGCAAGGCGGTGCCAACACAACAGTTCATGGCTTTGCTGGTGCGGGAACGTTCAGGAGCTTGACCCCTGTCAACCTGGCCGGCACGCGAGTCGCTACAGTGCATCCACTTCCTGGCAGATCCCCGCATCGTTGTGACGGGGCGCTCGAACCCACTCGCCGGGTGAACCTGAAGCGCCCCTGCGCTGAACCTACATGCTGAATTTCCTGCCCGCACCGCTGGTCGGTGCCATCGCCATGCTGCTCTTGCTGGTGAACATCTTTTTCTGGGTGCCCCTGCTGCTGTGTGTGGCTCTGTTCAAGCTGTTGCTGCCCATCCCGGCCCTGCAACGGCTCATCACTCCGGTGCCACTGGCGATTGCCGAGGCCTGGATCAGTTGCAACAGTGCCTGGATGAATCTGACCCAACACACGCAATGGGACGTGCAGGGCCTTGACGGTCTGGACTACCGCAACTGGTACATGGTCAACTGCAACCACCAGTCGTGGGTCGACATCCTGGTGCTGCAGCATCTGCTGAACCGGCGTATCCCGTTGCTCAAGTTTTTCCTCAAGCAGCAGTTGATCTGGGTTCCCGTCATGGGCCTGGCCTGGTGGGCGCTGGAGTTCCCCTTCATGCGCCGGCACAGCACGGAGTACCTGAAGAAACATCCCGAGATGCGCGGGAAGGACCAGGAGACCACACGCAAGGCCTGCGAAAAGTTTGCCCTGGTGCCCACGAGTGTCATGAACTTCCTGGAAGGCACGCGTTTCACGCCGGCCAAACACGCGCGCCAGCAGTCTCCCTACGTTCATTTGCTCAAACCCAAGGCCGGCGGCCTGGCCTTGGCGCTGGACGCGATGGGCGACAGATTCCATGCCATCCTGGATGTCACCATCGTCTATCCGGACGGCCGACCGACGTTCTGGCATTTCCTGCAAGGCCGTCTGCGCCGCGTGGTGGTACGGGCGCGCCTGTTGCCAATCCCCAAACACCTGGACCTGAACAGCTACCAGTCCAGTTCCACCGCCCGTGCCGCCTTCCACACCTGGGTGCAACAGATCTGGCAGGAGAAGGATGCGTTGATCACCGAATTGCTCGCCCCGCCCGGAACCTGAATATCAATGCCCTGCAGCCGCACCCCATAACTGCTTGAGCCGCGCATCGCGGCCGCAACTGGTGCGGTAATACTTGTAGCGCAGCGGGTTCTTCAGGTAGTAGTCCTGGTGGTACTCCTCGGCCGGGTAAAACGTACTGGCCAGCACCACCTCGGTGACGATCGGCTCCTTGAACGGCTTGGACTTTTCGAGCGCGGAGCGCGATGCGCTGGCAATGCGCAATTGCTCGGCATCCAGCGCAAAAATCGCCGTGCGGTAGGGCGAGCCGGCGTCGCAGAACTGGCGGTCCTTGGTGGTCGGGTCGATGGTGCGCCAGAAGTGCTGCACCAGTTGCGCGTAACTGACTTTGGCCGGGTCGAACACCACCTCCACCGCTTCCGCATGCCCGGTGGTGTGCGCCGACACCTGCTCGTAGCTGGGGTTGGTGGTTTTGCCCCCGGTGTAGCCCGAGGTGGTGGAAAGCACACCTGGCACCTGGTCGAAGTCGGACTCGACACACCAGAAGCAGCCGCCCGCGAATACGGCTTTGGCCGTGGGGCCGGCAGCGCTGG
>JAYVRP010000451.1:0-6091 GCA_043776215.1 Rhodoferax sp.
ACCGGCGCCGCCCTGGTGGCCCAGCTGGAGCAGGCGGCGCAGCGCGCCGGCGCCGACATCGTGACCCAGGCCACGGTGCGCCAGCTCTGGGTCGATGACACCCAACGCGTGACCGGCGTCGCCTACGAGCGGCCCGATGGCACGCTGGAGCACCTGGCCTGCGACGTGCTGGTGCTGGCCTGCAACGGCTTTGGGGGCAATAACGCCATGGTGCGCGAACTGCTGCCCGAGATGGGTGACGCGCCCTTTGCCGGCCATACCGGCAACGACGGCAGCGCCATTACCTGGGGCCGTGCGCTGGGTGCGCGCCTGGCCGACCTGAGCGCCTACCAGGGCCACGGCTCCTGGGCCGTGCCGCACGGCACACTGATCACCTGGGCCTTGATGGGCGAAGGAGCGCTGCAGCTCAATACCCGCGGCGAACGATTTCTCGACGAGTCGGGCGGGTACTCCGAAGCCGCAGTGCAGGTGCTGGCACAACCGGAGCGTCTCGCCTGGGACGTGTTCGACGCGCCGCTTCTGGCACTGGGCCGCACGTTCCCCGATTTCGTCGACGCCGAAGCCGCCGGGGCCATCAAGACCTGTGCCGACGTGCAAGCCCTGGCGACACTGATCGGCGCCGACGCGGCCACCGTCGCGAAGTCCTGCGCCAACGGGCACAAGCGCCCGCTGCAGGCGCCCTTTTACGCGGTCAGGGTCACCGGTGCGCTGTTTCACACCCAGGGCGGGCTGGATATCGACGCCCGTTGCCGTGTGTTGCGAACGGACGGCAGCCCGTTTCCCAACCTGCTGGCGGCCGGCGGCGCGGCGCGCGGGGTCTCGGGCAATGCGGTATGGGGCTACCTGTCGGGCAACGGCTTGCTGTCGGCCGTGGCTGGCGGCGCCATTGCGGCCCGCACTGCCCAGGAGGTACTCCCCACATGAACCCCCCTTCCCTGCGCCAGCGTCTGGCCGAACCACGCGCCCTGCTCGCCCCCGGTGTCTATGACGCGTTCACCGCCCTGCTGGCCGAGCAGGCCGGTTTCGAGGCGCTGTACCTCTCCGGCGCCTCGATCGCCTACACCCACCTGGGCCGCTCCGATGTCGGGCTGACCACCTTCACGGAGGTGCAGGACACACTGGCGCGCATCACCGAGCGTGTGCGCACCCCGGTCATCGTGGACGCCGACACGGGCTTTGGCAATGCCCTCAACGTGCAGCGCACGGTGCGTGGGCTGGAGCGTGCGGGCGCCGCCATGCTGCAGCTCGAAGACCAGGACTTCCCCAAACGCTGCGGCCATCTGGACGGCAAGACCGTGATCGACACGGCCGAGATGTGCGGCAAACTGCGCGCCGCACTCGACGCACGCCATTCCAAGGACACGCTCATCCTGGCCCGCACCGACGCGCTGGCCATCGAAGGCCTGGACGCCGCGCTGGACCGCGCCGAAGCCTACCGGGACTGCGGCGTGGACGCGCTTTTCATCGAAGCACTGCGCACTCCCGAGCAGATGGACATCGCCTGCCGGCGTTTCGCCCACCGTGTGCCGCTGCTGGCCAACATGGTGGAAGGCGGCAAGACGCCGGTGCAAAACGCGGCCGAGCTCGGCGCAAGGGGTTTTCGCATCGTGATCTTCCCCGGCGGAACGGCACGCGCCGTGGCCCACCTGTTGCAGCGTTATTACGCCTCACTCAAGCAACACCAGACCACCGCGCCGATGCGTGATGAGATGCTGGATTTCGACCAGCTCAACACGCTCATCGGCACGCCCGAGTTGCTGGCGCTGGGGCAGCGGTATGCGGCGGCAGAGTAGCGGACCGGGGCAGCGCTGGGGATTGGCTTTTCCAACTCCCACGGTGCAGGCCACCTTTCCTCTTGATCGATGGGTTCCTGTATTTCGACGAATACCGGTCCGCCGTCGGTACGCCAGTACACGCCGTCCAGCACCAGGCAGCGCAGTTGGATGTTCAAGTTGGCCGCCGAGCCCAAGAATCCGTCAAACTGGTCGCGGACGAATTGCGGTAGTCTGGCACCAGTAGTCCCTCCGGTCTGACAGGAGAAGTTCTGGGCGTGTTGCTGCACCGCGACGGATGCCTTGCTCGCACAGTCGGGCGGCCATCCAATCTTCTTGACTCACCTCTAGATGCTGGATATAAATACAGTATTACGAAGCAAATCTCCAGATGGTGGCGGCGAAAACCACACAGTCATCGGAGCCAGCTACAAACGGCAAATGAGTATGCGTGCGCCGGATGGCGACCGCGCGAGAGGCAGCGGCGACGGTGCAATTTTGCACAACGGTCCCCCACAGATAATGAAAGCCCAGACCTCGAAAGTTATGGCGCACGCTCTTCTCATTAAACAGCCTTCTCTCGAAGGCTTTTGCCCTGTCACCGACGCAGTGGACAAACTCGCCCATGACTCGGACCCGGGCGAACGTGGGGCGATTTACACGAAGCGCGCAGTCGTCGAGTTCATGCTGGATCTGGCCGGTTACAAGCCCAACCTACCTCTTCACCGCATGAGATTGCTCGAGCCGTCTTTTGGTGGCGGCGAGTTTTTGATCGCGGTGATCCGCCGCTTGATACCAGCGTTCCAGGCTGCCGGCGGCCAATCCGATTTGGTCGATTGCATCCGAGCCGTTGAGCTGCACAAAGGCACGTTCAACGAGACGAAAGGACGAATCGACGCATTGCTCGCCGAATATGGCCTGTGTGTATCCGAACGATCGCGCCTGACCTCAGCATGGCTTACAGCAGGCGATTTTCTCCTGCAGCCGATGCAAGGCAGGTTCGATTTCGTCGTAGGTAATCCGCCCTATGTGCGCCAAGAAAGTATCCCACCTGCCTTGATTGCCCATTACCGCAAGCTCTATGCAACGCTCTACGACAGGGCCGATTTGTATGTCCCCTTTATTGAGCGCTCACTGTCTCTACTCGCCGATGGCGGAAAGCTTGTATTCATCTGTGCTGATCGATGGACCAAAAACAAGTACGGTGGGCCATTGCGGGCCTTGGTAAACAAAGGCTTTCATCTGCGTGCCTATGTGGACATGGTGGACACCCCCGCGTTTGATTCTGACGTGATCGCCTATCCCGCGATCACCCTCGTCGAGCGAGCCATCGGCGGCGCCACCATGGTGGCGGAGCGCCCCAACATCGACGGTGAAAGTCTGACCCTGCTTGCCAAGGCACTGCGTGCCGGTAAGCCAGCCCCTGAACACGGCGTCACATTGGTTGAACGCGCTGGCTTGGGCTCTGAACCGTGGGTTCTGAGCTCTTCAGGCAAGCGCGCGCTGTTACGGCGTTTGGAGGCACGATTCCCGGCCCTCGAAGAAACCGGTTGCAAGGTCGGTATAGGCGTGGCGACTGGTGCTGACAAAGCATTCATTGCCCCCATGGATCAGCTCGACGTCGAGCCTTCCAGAAAGCTCCCTCTAGCAACCACCAAAGACATCGCAAGTGGCGCTGTGCAGTGGACAGGTCTCGGTGTTGTCAACCCCTTCGAAGACAACGGCAAGCTCGCCGACCTACAGACTTATCCGAAACTCAGAGCGCATCTCGAGCGCCATCGCGAAGTGATCGCTGGCCGACACGTTGCCCAAAAGGCTCCTGCAAACTGGTATCGCACCATCGACCGCATCACGCCATCTTTGGCCGCCCGCCAAAAGTTGTTGATTCCGGACATCAAGGGGTCGGCGCATGTGGTCTTCGAGAATGGCACGCTGTATCCACATCACAATCTCTACTTCGTGATCTCGGAACAATGGGACTTGCGAGCGTTGCAAGCCGTATTGCTGTCGAACGTTGCGCGCCAGTTCGTGGCAGCGTATTCAACGACGATGCGTGGGGGATTCCTTCGATTTCAAGCGCAGTACCTGCGCCGCATTCACCTGCCGCTGTGGTCCGATGTGTCGCCGCTCATGCGATCAAGGCTCGCCCTGGCCGCGACGAAACTGGACTTCGCTGAATGTGACAGTGCAGCGGGCGAACTCTATGGCCTCTCACACGACGAGGCGGAATTGTTGCGCCGCGATTGACAACATCACCGAAGACAAGAAAACATGTTGCTAGACCTGTGCGACTACGACGGCAAAACCCGAGAAGCGGTTAAGGCATTTTGGCAATCGCGGGACGATGCAAAGAGAAAACAGCGGGAGTCCGGCAAAACTGACCAAGGTGAGCGCGCCGGTGTGACGGTCGGCAAAAATATGGATGGCTTCTCAAGCCTTGTGATCGACTTGGTGAAGGCCAACGGACTTCCCAATGCAGAGATTTTCCAAAGGCGCGCGGTGCTTACCCTTCCCGGCTTCTTCCGCCCAACCAAATTATGGGATTTGCTGGTGATTGATAAAGGGCGGCTCATTGCCGCACTCGAATTCAAAAGCCACGTCGGCCCATCATTCGGCAACAACTTCAACAATCGGGCAGAAGAGGCCATCGGGACCTCGCACGATCTTTCGACAGCCTATCGAGAAGGGGCATTTGGCGAGCAGGCGCGCCCCTTTGTGGGGTGGGTGATGGTGGTGGAGGATGCACCTGCTTCTCGTTGCCCGGTCAAAGACAAGTCGCCCCACTTCCCCGTATTCCAGGACTTCATCGGTGCGTCCTATCTCCAGCGCTACGACATTCTTTGCCAGAAGCTGGTACGGGAGCAACTCTATTCGTCAACCGCAGTTATCGCCACACCGCGCACAGCGGCGTCTGACGGAGAGTATGTTGAACTCTCTCCCATGACCGGGTTGCGCTCGTTTGTGGCTTCCTTTGCAGGTCATATTGCGGCGGAAGCTGCGAGGTAGCTGGATGCCTGTCGCGCAAAGTTGAACATCACTCATGGAATGAGTCCAACGCAAAGAAAGTTGACGTGAAATGACTTTCATGATGCGGGGTGGAGAGTTGGCATCATGGAACTCGGGCAATGCGGTGTGGGGCCACACTCGTCCGGAAGGCCTGCAATCGGCCAAGTGCGGTCATTCGTGCTCCCCAAATTGATTTACGTTGGCGTTGGCGCGCGGCGCGGCAGGCGGACCCTGGCGCGGGCTCATGCTGGGGCGGTCTTCGCTGGACGCGTCGACTACCTTGCGGTGCGCTCCTCGGCGCCCCAGAAATCGCCCCCGCCGGGCTGCGCCTGCCGCGACGCTGGGTCGTTGGTGTTCGGTATTGCGGGCCCCGACGCCCCGAATACATGGAGCCTGGCGGCAAAGGCCTGCGGGGGCCGGTCGCAGCGCGCCTTCTGGGGCGCTGAGGAGCACAGGGCTTGCGGCCAGGCGCGCAGCGCCGTTCGTCATCATTCTCGTCGCGGCTGTTTGAGCGCAGCGCCCGCAGGGCGCGTAGCGAGTTCCGCGACGGGCCGCAAGTCCGAGCACCGCAGGGCAGTCGGCGCGTCCAGCGCCCGACCGCTTCAGTGAAGCGCTGCGACCGGCCACCGCAGGCCTTTGCCGTCCCCCGAAAGAACCGCAGCGCTCAGCATGCCACTGCGATGGCCTGCCGAATGCGGTCGTCCGCAACGGACCGAATCTGGTCACCAGTCTGCCGCAGAAGACCGCACGTTAGATCCACCCATGCAGGTTCCTCGACATGGCCCTGCTAGAAGTCCGCGACCTCTCGGTAAATATCGGTGCGCTCCAGCCGCTGGACCGCCTCTCTTTCTCGCTCGACAAGGGCCGCATCCTGGGCCTCGTGGGCGAGTCCGGCTCAGGCAAGTCACTCACCGCGATGGCCCTGATGGGGCTGCTGCCGCTGATCGGCGGGCGCATCAGCGGTGGTTCGGTGCAGTTCGACGGCACGCCACTGGTCGGCCTGGACGAAGATCGCTACCGTGCCTTGCGCGGCCATCGCATGGCGCTCATCACACAGAACCCGATGACCTCGCTCGACCCGATGCTGCGTGTCGGGGCCCAGATCGACCAGGTCAGCCAGTTGCATCTCGGAATGTCGAAAGCAGGCGCCAGTGCGCGCAGCATCGACCTGCTGACCCAATTGCGCATTCCCGACGCAGCCACAGTGCACCAGCAGTACCCGCACCAGATGTCGGGTGGCATGAAGCAGCGCGTGGTGATCGCGATGGCGCTGGCCGGCGACCCGGAGCTGATCATCGCCGACGAACCCACCA
>JAYVRP010000452.1:0-1900 GCA_043776215.1 Rhodoferax sp.
GTCGATCGAGAAGCGTCCGCCCAGGCTCGCCACTGCCGCGCTTTGCAAGGCTTCGTCGACGGACATCGGAGGCAGCAGCCCGGCAAACCGATGGGCGAGCATGGACTTGCCGGAGCCTGGTGGCCCTGTCAGCAACACACTGTGGCCGCCGGCTGCAGCGATCTCCAGGGCACGCTTGGCCCCACTTTGGCCCTTCACATCCGACAGGTCCTCGTAGCGCGCGACGGCTGTCGCCGCAGCCGCCTCCACGATGTGCCACCCCGGGCCGGGCTCGACAGGCGGCGCGTCTGCGACCGGCGGAACGAAATGGCGCACCACATCGAGCAGGTGCAGTGCCCGGTAGACGCATGTGCCGGGCACCAGCGCGGCTTCCTCGGCACTGAGCGGCGGCAGCACCAGGCGGGTTTGGACCTGCTGCGCATGCAACGCGAGGCTCATCGCCAGAGCACCGCGAATGGGTCGCAGCTCACCCGACAGCGACAGCTCACCGGCGAATTCATGACCCGCCAGGCGCGCCCCGTCGATCTGGCCGCTGGCCGCCAGGATGCCGAGGGCGATGGGCAGATCGAAGCGGCCGGAGTCCTTGGGCAGGTCGGCGGGGGCGAGATTGACTGTGATCTTCTTGTTGTGCGGGAATTCCAGCCCGGAGTTCTGGATCGCCGAACGCACACGTTCGCGCGCTTCCTTGACCTCGACATCGGCCAGGCCGACCAGAGTGAAACTCGGCAGACCATTGGCCAGGTGGACCTCGACGGTGACTGTCGCTGCCTCCAGCCCCAGCAGGGCCCGGCTCTGCACCAATGACAAACCCATCCAGGCAACTCCTTGATTTGGTGCGCCAGCGTGGCGCTCCCTGCGGTAACAGCACCAAAACAGTGCCATTCACGGTGGACGACGCCAACATGGCGCCGCAGGTGTTTATTGGTGCACGGAACCTGCCACACAGGCATCCGCCCCTCGGGGGAGGCCGGTGGCACGGTATGTGCGTTGCCAGCCCGAGTCCATCAACTGAAGCTGGAGAAAACCTATGACATTCAAAACCCTGACGATTCTGTGTACCGCACTCGTTGCCAGTGGCGCCTTGGTGCAAGCCGATGCCGCTGAACCCGAGTCCACACTCTCCTTCAACATCGGCGCCACGACCGATTACCGCTTCCGCGGCATTTCCCAGTCCCGCCTCGACCCGGCGATCCAGGGGGGCGTCGACTACGCACACAAGACCGGTCTCTATGTGGGCGCCTGGGCCTCTTCGATCAAATGGATCATCGACCAGCCGGGCGGTAATGCGGACGCCGAGATCGATCTTTATGGCGGGTACAAAGGCAGCGCAGGTGATGTCGGCTACGACGTAGGCCTCCTGCGATACCAGTACCCAAGCCACAACCTGGGGGTCAGCCCCAACACCACCGAGTTGTACGGTGCATTGACCTTCGGCCCGGTGACCGCCAAATACTCCCACGCCCTGACCAACACGTTCGGATTCGCCAACAGCAAAAGCAGCGGCTACCTGGACATCAGCGCCTCGTTCGACCTGGGTGGGGGCTGGAGTGTCGTGCCACACATCGGGCACCAACGCATCACCGGCGCAGTCAATCCGCAGGCTTCCTATACCGATTACGCGCTGACGGTCAATTACGACTTCGGCAACGGCCTGGTGGCCAGTGCCGCGGCCATTGGCTGCGACGCCAGGAAGGCCGTGTATGTGACCCCAGCTGGCAAGAACACCGGCCATGACGGCCTGGTGCTCGGCCTGAAATACAGCTTTTGACAAGGAGACACACATGAAACTGGTAGCAGCGGTAATCAAACCATTCAAGCTCGATGAGGTGCGCGAAGCCTTGTCAGCCATCGGTGTGCAGGGCATCACCGTCACCGAGGTCAAGGGATTTGGCCGTCAGAA
>JAYVRP010000453.1:0-1899 GCA_043776215.1 Rhodoferax sp.
TGCAGAATTGCCGGAAAACTTGCAGGCCGATCTGGCGGCTTCAACCGAGGCTGCCATTGTCGAAGTGCTGGTGCGGAAATCCTTGGCAGCCGTGGCGCAGAGTGGTCTGCAGCGATTGGTCGTGGCGGGGGGCGTCGGCGCCAACCGGGTACTGCGGGAAGAACTCAACGAAGCCTGTGCGCGCCGCAGTGTGCGGGTCCACTACCCCGAACTCCACCTGTGCACCGACAACGGTGCCATGATCGCCCTGGCCGCCGCCATGCGTTTGCAGGCGGGCTGCCAAGCGGCAAGCACGGCCTACGCATTTGACGTAAAACCGCGCTGGCCACTTGGCCAATTGTGAATCGGCGTGTGATCAACCGGCGCGTGGCGCGCCGGCATCGCAGACGCTCAGTTGATGGCCAACTCGGTGACCTTGCTCACCGGAACGACCTTTGCCAGTTTGAGGGTGAGCACGCCGTTTTCGAGTTTGGCTTCGCTGGTGGCCACATCGATGTCCGTGGGCAATTCGTAGGCAGCCTTGTATTGCCGCGGCGCGTCGTCCTTGGTCTGGATTCGCACGACGCTGCCTTCGATGTCAATGCCGAGCTGCTCCCTGGAGATGCCGGGAACGTCGAACGTCAGCGTGTACGCCTTCTCATTCTGAACCACGCTGCTGGCCTTGTAGCGGTTCACTTGCATTGCGTCGTCCAGAAAGCGTTCGAGTGAACGCCCGCCGGGACGGTAGGCTTGGCGGTTCAAGAGGCTGGGGGCGGTGGTGGCAAAAATCATGTGTGACTCCTTGTACACTGCGCGGCGCTCGACGCGATTGCCGCATGCAGCGAATCTGTGTGTGATCCCGCTCTTTTCAAGCGATTACTTCCGATGTTTATTCTTTGCTCCAGGGGCTTGAAATTTGCCTGGGTGCTGTTGCTGGTGTCCGTCATCGGGGTGGCGGCAAGGTACCGGCTGCCATCGGCGAAACGGGCATCAGCAAGGTGGTGGCGGTCGCCGATGGGCTTGCTAACGCGCAGACACCTTCCAGCAATGTGTTCCACCAGTCGTTCCTGGCGCGTGTCCCGCAGCCGGCAGTTGACTACGTGCACCTGCGTATGCAGTTGCTGATCGAGGCATTGGCAAAGGCCATCAAGTGAGAACCAACATGCGAGCCATCATCGAAAACCTTCAGGAGTCCCGGATACGGGAAGTCGCCAATGCTGGGCTGGGACGCAGCGACGTGTTGCCGTTCTGGTTTGGGGAAAGCGACCAGGTCACGCCCGAGTTCATCCGCCAAGCTGCCATCGACTCGCTACAGCGGGGGGAAACGTTTTATTCCCACAACCTGGGCCTGGCCGAGCTGCGGGAGGCGATCGCGCAGTACATGTCTGCACTCCATGGCGTGGTGGCTGTGGAACGGCTGGCGGTCACGTCTGGGGGTGTCAATGGTCTGATGCTGGCGGTGCAGGCACTGGTGGATGCGGGCGACGACGTGGTCGCGGTCACGCCGGTGTGGCCCAATCTGGTGGCCCAGCCGACCATCATGGGCGCACAGGTGCGTTGTGTCGCGTTGAGACCGGTTGCGGGCGCATGGACGCTGGACATGGATGCCCTTTTGGCCGCGATCACGCCGGGCACCCGCTTGCTCATCGTCAACGCCCCCAACAACCCGACCGGATGGACACTCACGCGGGACGAACAGACGCAGATTCTGGCCCATTGCCGAATCACCGGCACCTGGATTCTGGCCGACGAAGTGTACGAGCGCTTGTACTACGGCGAGGCCGGCGCCAACGCTTGCGCACCGAGTTTCCTGGACGTTGCGCAGCCAGACGACCGGCTCGTCGTGGTGCACAGTTTTTCCAAGAGTTTTCTGATGACCGGATGGCGCCTGGGATGGCTGGTGGTTCCTGCGGCCATGAC
>JAYVRP010000454.1:0-1898 GCA_043776215.1 Rhodoferax sp.
GCGCGCAGTGTGTCGAAATGCTTCAGGCATGCATCCAGATGCTGCAGCGTGTGGTACCTGCGCTGCGGTTCCGAATAGGCCTGCAACAGCGCAGGCAACAGTGCCGGATCCACGTCGGGCGCGGACAGGGCGCGCCAGGTGTCCATCCATCGTGCATGGTAGTGCTGCATGCCCGCATGGTAGCCGGGTCCGGTCTCCGGCCGATAATGCGCCCGGCGGCGGCCTGTGGCGCCGGTAAGAACCGCCGACATGCCCAAGACCACCGATTTGCCCCTGAACACTGCGTGCTCGTGCTGCAGGGTGGCGGGGCGCTGGGCGCGTACCAGGCCGGGGCCTACGAGGCACTGCACGACAACGGCGTGGCGCCCGACTGGATTACGAGTTTTCGAGTCACACGGTGCGCGAGCATTGGGAGGCCGGACGCAAGGACGTCTTGTGCAGCCTGGGTGATGCGCGCTGGACCACCCGCGGCAGGCCAGCGGCGGGCATACGGTTGCTGGACCTGACGCCGCCCGTGGCGACCTGATCGCGACACATCGTAGCCGGGGACAGTGGCTGTGTGTGCGACTGTGCCGGGCCAGTCTGGTCGGCCTGATCGGGCTTAGAGGTTGAGAGTCTTTCTACTGCGCCCGGCGATCTCGGGCCTGCGGTGCTCACCGTACAGAGTACGGCTCCGCTCCTCGACCCGACCTCGGCGGGCTCGCGACGAAATCCTCTCAACCTCTCAGGCGACCCAGGCTTCGCTGCGGCGCCACAACTCGGCGGCCAGTGCCGTGTCCTGCCCCAGGGGGCTGGGCGTACGGACGCGGCACTTGTCGTAGTACAGGCCAGTCTCGCTGGCGCAATCGGCAGCGGTGGCGCAATACAGTGAGGTGCGCGCGCCTTCTTCGGTGCTGATCATGCGCAACTTGATCAAGGCGCGGAACGGCCAAGGCACAGAGCGCCACACGTCGGAGGCGACCACCCCCGGGTGCAAGGCATAGGTGCTGACACCGCTCCTCGCCAGGCGGCGACCGAGTTCGGCACTGAACCACACGTTGGCCAGTTTCGAGACGGCGTACTCCTCGATCGCGGTGCGTGTGCGCGTCGGCTTGCGCACCGCTTCCCAGTCGATGCCGTGGGTTCGCGTGTGGGCCCGGCTCGCGACAGTGACGATACGCGCCGGTGCCGACGCGGTGATCCGCTCCCGCAGCAACTGCGTGAGCAGGAAATGCCCCATGTGGTTGACGCCGAACGCCAGTTCGAAACCGGACGCGGTGAAGCCGCGCGTGCCGGCCAGGCCGGCGTTGTTGACCAGCAGGTGCAGCGGCAAACCACGGGCCAGAAAGGTCTTCGCGCACCGGCGAACCGAGGCGAAATCACCCAGATCGAGCGCCAGCGCTTCCACCTGCGGATTGGCGCTGGCCGCACGAATCTGCGCCAGCGCCGGCTGCGCCCGTTCGGCTGACCGGCAGGCGATGAACACGTGCGCGCCTTGTCGGGCAAGTTCACGCGCCGTCACCAGGCCGATGCCGGTGTTGGCGCCGGTGACGAGGGCGACTCGGCCCGAAAGTGTTTGTGGAGATGCCTGGGTCATGGTGGTGGTTAACGTGAAATAACTTTCATGATGCGGGGTGAAGAGTGGGCATCATGAAAGTCAGGTCGACGGGCGGGAGTCTTGACCCCCGAGTATGCCGCCAACCACGAGTTGCAGTGGCGGTCCGGGCGCCGGCCGCCCGGTGAGTCCGGGCGCGCTACAGTCAGGCCCATGCAACTCCGCGATGCCGCAGTGACCGACTTTGCGCAGATCCTGCAACTCAACCAGGCGTCGGTCCATTTCCTCAGCCCGCTCACGCTGGAACGGCTGCTGCTGCTGCACCACATGGCTGCCTACCACCGTGTGGCGGACGAGGGCGGAC
>JAYVRP010000455.1:0-6079 GCA_043776215.1 Rhodoferax sp.
TGGTCGTCCAAGCCCGACAACGCGCAAGCGCGTTGCAGCTTGACTTCAACGTGTGTGCCGTGCATGGCACGAATTCAGTCGGGTGAAAGTCCTGACACCAGGTGTATGGAGAGCCGAAGGTTAGCCAAAGGGCAAGTGCGTCGCCGTGAGGCGAGGTGCAGAGGAAGCCCGAAGGTGCAAAGGCTGAGAAGCAAGGCTGCCAAGTCATGAGTTGCGGCCGCGAGCGAGGCCCCTTGCGCAGGCCGAGTGCCAATGACCGGATGCCAGGCCCGAAAGTCAGGCATTGAGTGCCGTCGCGCGACTTCCGGTCAGAATATGAAAGCCGAATGCATCGGGTGCTTGCCCGCATTGATGAACATCTGGATAAGCAACTCGATCTCGGCACTTTGGCGGAAGTCGCACATTTTTCCCCATTTCACTTCCATCGGATTTTTTCGGCATGGATGGGGGAGACGCTTGGCGACTGTTTGGTTGCTCTCCTACCGGGCGGAAAATATGCAGTCCTGAACTTCAGGGGCACGGTCGAGCAGGTCGCCGGGGCGTGGGCGGCATTGCTTCGGGACTGGCTGCCTTCCAGTGGATTGCAACTTGATGGCCGTGCCTGCTTTGAGTATTACCCGAAAGGTTCGTCCTATGATTCTGCGACGGGGAAGTTTGAATGCGAGATATGCATTCCAGTAGTGCTGCTTTGACAGGTGCAATACCTCACGCACAAGGTTAAATCGTGCTTGCGTGATCTGAACGGGTCGCTGGACAAGCCCGGTGAACGAGGCAGAGGTGCCACTGCGACGGCACCTTGAACAATTTTCTGCACCACCTGCAACAGCGCAATCGAAAACGGCCAGCGCAAATGCGTCCCGCCAGACCGCGTTAACCTGCAGCATGGACAAATTCAAGCAACTTGAATCGTTTGTGTCGGTTGCGACCCGCGGCAGCCTGACGGCGGCGGCCCTCGCCGAAGGCGTGGTGCCGGCCCTCCTCGGTCGGCGCCTGGATGCGCTGGAGGCACGCCTGGGTGTCAAGTTGTTGATCCGTAGCACCCGGCGCATCCATCTGACACACGAAGGCAGCGCATTCCTGGAGGATTGCCAACGGGTATTGGCCGATGTGGCAAATGCCGAGGCCAGTGTGTCTGCCGGTGGCGTCAAGGCCAGCGGTCACCTGCGTATCACTGCGCCCGGCGGTTTCGGGCGCCGTCACGTGGCGCCCATGGTGCCGAAATTTCGCGAGTTGCACCCGGAGGTCACGATCTCGCTTAATCTGAGTGACCGCGTGATCGATATTGCGGCCGAGGCCTACGATTGCGCCGTGCGGGTCGGTGACATGCCTGACTCGTCGTTGGTGAGTGTGCGCATGGCTGACAACCGCCGCCTGTGTGTGGCCACGCCGCGCTACCTGCAGTTGCACGGGACGCCGCACCATCCGAATGATCTGGCCCGGTTTGACTGCCTGGCCCTGTCCAGTGATGCCTCCCAGACCCGGGGCTGGGCATTTCAGGTGCCGGTCGGTCATGGCAAGTCCAGCCACGCCAGCCGCAGCCAACCGTCCCGCACAGACGACACCTCCGAGGTGGTCTACCTCAAGCCGGGCGGGCCACTGAACTGCTCCGACGGTCAGGTTCTGCACGACTGGTGCCTGGCCGGTTATGGCATTGCATGGCGCAGCAGCTGGGAGGTCGAGGCCGAAGTGGCCGGCGGGCAACTGGTGGCGGTGTTGGAGGCGTACGCTGCGCCACCCAATGGCATCTACGCGGTGGTGCCACAACGCAAGCACCTGCCGCTGCGGGTGCGCTTGTGGATCGACTTCCTCCGGCACCACTACGGGCGACCGGGGTATTGGCAGGCCTGAGCGGCCTGCTTGTGCTGGTACTTACTTCTTCAAGCACTCGCTCATGAACTTCTTGCGCTCGTCGCCCTTTTTGCCGGTGGCTTCGGTGTTGCAAGTCTTCATCTTGCTTTGCTGGGTTTCCTTCTTGGCACTCAGGCAGGTCTTCATGAATGCCTTGCGCTCATCGCCTTTCTTGTCGGTGGCCTCCTTGTTGCAGGTGGCCATCTTGCTTTGTTGCGCGGTTGCAGGCTTGTCTTGTGCGTAGGCCGATCCGATGGACATTGCGATACCGACGGCGAGCAGGGAGAGCAGTTTTGTCATGATGAATCCAGTAAGTTGATGTTGGACTACAGGAGCCGGCAAGCGGACTCGCGTGTTCAACGCGACGACCGGCCTTTCGGCTGACACAGGCCCGGCAAGACCGGTTGCGCCATGTCAGAGCTGGAGTTTAGTGTCTTGTCCCATCAGCGCATCCGGCAAATGGTGGATGGGGCGGCAGACGTCCATCCTGGCTCGTTCATGGCGCGGGCCATCCGCCCTGGCCGGGGCTGCGGGGCTTCGGCAGCCTCCTAGAATCGCGTCCTATGCTCAAGATCAAACAGGAATTGCTCGATGGCCTGGCAGCCGCGCTGAACGAACTGGCCCCCGGTGTCGGGGTGCGGGCTGTTCTGGAGTCGCCCAAGGTAGCAGCCCATGGGGATTTCGCCTCCACTGCGGCCATGCAACTCGCCCGGCCGCTCAAGCTCAATCCGCGCCAGGTGGCCGAGCGCCTGC
This sequence comes from Rhodoferax sp., assembly GCA_043776215.1. Lineage (GTDB taxonomy): Bacteria > Pseudomonadota > Gammaproteobacteria > Burkholderiales > Burkholderiaceae_C > CAISIP01. Next base: position 2,602 of record JAYVRP010000455.1, read on the forward strand.
GGGCCGTGTTGCTGGTGCAAGCGGCCTACCGGCAATGGGTGTCGGACATCGACATCGCCGGGCCCGGTTTCATCAACTTCCGTCTCCAGCCGGGTGCCAAGCAGCAGGTGGTGCGCGAGGTGCTGGAGGCCGGAGCCACATTTGGCCACCAGCCGAGCCGCGGTGAGCGCATGTTGGTGGAGTTCGTGTCCGCCAACCCGACCGGTCCGCTGCATGTGGGTCACGGGCGGCAGGCGGCGCTGGGGGATGCGATCTGCAACCTCAGCGCGACCCAGGGCTGGGACGTTTACCGCGAGTTTTATTACAACGACGCCGGTGTGCAGATTGCGACACTGACGCGCAGTGCCCAGTTGCGCGCCCAGGGCGTTAAGCCTGGCGACCCGCAATGGCCGGAGGCCGCCTACAACGGGGACTACATCGCCGACATTGCCGCCGACTTCCTGGCAGGCAAGACGGTGCGCTCGGACGACCGGTCCTTCACGGCCAGCGGCGATGTCAACGACCTGGACGGCCTGCGCGAATTTGCCGTCGCCTACTTGCGCCATGAGCAGGACCTGGACCTGCAGGCGTTCGCCGTGCGGTTCGACAACTACTACCTGGAGTCCAGCCTGTACACCAGCGGCCGGGTCGATGCCACCGTGGCCCTGTTGCAGGCCGCTGGCAAGACCTTCGAGCAGGACGGCGCCTTGTGGTTGCGCTCGACCGACTATGGCGACGACAAAGACCGGGTGATGCGCAAGGGGGATGGCTCCTACACCTATTTCGTGCCGGACGTGGCCTACCACATCGCGAAATGGGAGCGCGGCTTTACCAAGGTCGTCAATATCCAGGGCACTGACCACCACGGCACCGTCGCGCGGGTGCGGGCCGGCTTGCAGGCAGCCGGTGTCGGCATACCGCCGGGTTACCCCGACTACGTCCTGCACACCATGGTGCGTGTCATGCGCGGAGGTGTCGAGGTGAAGATTTCCAAGCGTTCGGGCTCCTACGTCACGCTGCGCGACCTGATCGAATGGACCAGCAAGGACGCGGTGCGGTTTTTCCTGCTCAGTCGCAAACCCGACACCGAATATGTCTTCGATGTGGATCTGGCGTTGGCCCGGAACAACGACAACCCGGTGTACTACGTGCAATACGCCCACGCCCGCATCTGCTCGGTGCTGGCGAGTTGGGGCGGCGACGTGGCCGCACTTCAGCAGGTGTCGCTCGACGCGCTGCAAAGTCCGCCGGCCCAGGCCCTGATGCTGTCGCTGGCGAAGTTTCCCGACATGCTGACCGCAGCTGCGCAGGACTTTGCCCCCCATGACGTGACGTTCTACCTGCGTGACCTGGCAGCCAGTTACCACAGCTACTACGACGCCGAGCGTATTCTGGTGGACGACGAGGCCGTGCGGCTGGCGCGACTGGCGCTGGTTGCCGCCACTGCGCAGGTGCTGCGTAATGGGCTGGCCGTGCTGGGTGTCGATGCGCCGAAGAAGATGTGACGCGGCTGGTAGGACAATCGACCCCTTGATGGACATATCTGACAAAGGCAGCGCATGAAGCAGCAACGCGGCGGTACCCTCCTGGGCGTGATCATCGGCCTCCTGATCGGCCTGGGTGCTGCCCTGGTGGTCGCCATATACGTCACCAAGATGCCGGTGCCCTTCGTCAACAAGGGGCAAAGCCGTTCCAGCGAGCAGGACGCCGCAGAGGCGAAAAAAAACAAGGACTGGGACCCCAACGCACCCTTGTATGGCAAGAATCCGGCCAAACCGGTGGCCCCGGCGGCTGGCGCTTCCGCTGCTCCTGCTGCGGCTGAAGCAACGCCTGCCAAGCCGACAGCCGCCAACACCGGCGAGGCGAAAGCAGATTCCAAACCCGCGACTTCCGCTGATCCACTTGGCGATTTGGCCAAAGCCCGGTCATCCGCTGCGGGGCTTGATCCGTTCTCTTATTTTGTGCAGGTCGGCGCTTACCGTACGGCAGACGATGCCGAAGGGCAACGCGCCAAATTGTCGCTGGCCGGTGTCGAGGCCAAGGTGTCCGAGCGCGAACAAGCCGGGCGCACGGTGTACCGGGTGCGGGTCGGGCCGCTGGACAAGCGGGAGGATGCCGACAAGATCCGGGAAAAACTCGAGGCGCTGGGCATGGAGGCCGTGCTGGTGCGGGTCCAGCGCTGAACCGGTGAACTATTGCCGGCGAGACTTGTCGGAAGTGAGGAAGCTATGCAAATTTTCAGGAGGATACAAGCATGAAACGTCGTGATTTTTCCGCAGTGGCCGTGGCGACGCTGGCACTGGGTCAGGGTCTTTTTCAGCCTGCTCGGGCGCAGGCGGCCAAACCGGAGGCAGGCGCCGACTACCTGGTGCTCGACAAACGCACCGCCGTGGAGGCGCCCGTCGGCAAGGTCGAGGTCGTGGAGTTCTTTTGGTACAACTGCCCGCACTGCAACGCCTTTGAGCCCACACTGGACGCCTGGGTCAAGCGTGTCCCCAAGGATGTGCAGGTGCGCCGTGTGCCGGTGGGGTTCCGCGACGAATTCGTGCCTCAGCAGCGCCTGTATTACACGCTTGAAGCGATGGACCTGATGGACAAGCTGCACGGCAAGGTGTTTGCCGCCATCCATGCCGAAAAGCTGCAGTTGTCCAAGGGCGACGCGATTGCAGACTGGGTCGCCAAACAGGGAGTGGACAAAGCCAAATTCATGGAGCAGTACAACTCCTTCACGGTGGCGACCAAGGCCAGTCGCGCTACCCAGCTGCAAAACGCGTACAAGGTCGAGGGTGTCCCTGCGATGGGGGTGGCAGGGCGTTTTTACACCGACGGCACCTTGGCCAAGAACATGCCGCGCGCGCTGCAGATCGTCGATTACCTGGTGGCCGAGGTTCGCGCAGGCCGTTGATCAGTCGCCCACCTGCGGTGTCGACCTGACGCCGTTGCCGACGTGGGGGTTTCCGGGAGCCTGAGCGAAATGCACGGGCTACAATGAAACGGCAGGGTTTTCCTGCAAGATTCATGCCTCTATGAAACCTTCCATTTCCCCGTATTTGCTTGTGCTGGCATGCGTCCTGCTTGCGGCCAGTGCCCACGCCGAAAAAGCCGACCGCGCCAAGCCGATGAACATCGAGTCGGACTCCCTGCGGTATGACGACATCAAGCAGACCAGCGTATTCATTGGCCGGGTCGTCGTTACCAAGGGCAGCATCGTCATGCGCGGCGCCCAACTCGATGTGCGCCAGGACCCGGCGGGCAACCAGTTCGGGGTGATGAAGGCGGAGCCCGGGAAACTGGCATTCTTTCGCCAGAAGCGCGAAACCCAACCGGGTACCACGGACGAGTTCATGGAGGGTGAAGCCGACGTGATCGAATACGACGGCAAGGCCGATACCGTGCGGTTTCTGCAACGCGCCGAATTACGCCGGTACATGGGCACGGTGCTGAATGACGAAATGACGGGTGCCGTGATCGTCTACGACAACTCGACCAGCGTGCTGAC
>JAYVRP010000456.1:0-6078 GCA_043776215.1 Rhodoferax sp.
CTGCCCGGCGCACACCCCCGTCCCCGAATACATCCGCCTGATTGCCCAGGGGCGTTATTCCGACGCCTACATGGTGAACTGGGTGTCGAATGTATTTCCGGGCGTGCTTGGGCGCACCTGCGACCGTCCATGCGAGCCCGCATGCCGGCGCAGCCGCGTGGAAGAAAGCAACGGCGCACACCCCGAGCCGGTGGCCATTTGCCGCCTCAAGCGGGTGGCGGCAGACTTCAAGGACGATATCCGCAGCCGCATGCCGACGATCGCGCCGCGCAACGGCCGACGGATCGCCTGCGTGGGCGCCGGCCCGGCATCACTGACGGTGGCACGCGACCTGTTGCCCCTGGGATACGAGGTCACCATCTTTGACGGCGAGGCCATGGCAGGCGGATTCATCCGCAGCCAGATTCCGCGATTCCGTCTACCAGAGAGTGTGATCGACGAGGAAACCGGCTACATCCTGGACCTGGGGGCGGACTTTCGCAGTGGGGAACGCGTCGCTTCGATGAAGCACCTGATGGCGCAGGGATATGACGCGATTTTTGTCGGCTGTGGTGCACCCCGCGGGCGCGACCTGGAACTCCCCGGCCGCCGGGAAATCACCAACAACATCCACATCGGTATTGACTGGCTGGCCTCGGTATCGTTTGGCCACATCACCAGCATCGGCCGGCGCGTCATCGTGCTGGGTGGCGGCAATACCGCGATGGACTGCTGCCGCTCGTCCCGGCGCCTCGGCGGCACGGATGTCAAGGTCATCGTACGCAGCGGCTTCGACGAAATGAAGGCATCCCCCTGGGAGAAAGAGGATGCCCAGCATGAAGGTATTCCGATCATCAACTTCCATGTGCCCAAGGCGTTCCACCATGACAACGGCACACTCACGGGCATGACCTTCGAGGTGGTGAAGGCGGTGTATGACGCACAGGGCAAGCGCAGCCTGGTGCCGACCGGTGAGCCGGAGGTGCTGGTCGAGTGTGATGCGGTCCTGATCGCCGTTGGCCAGGAGAATGCCTTCCCCTGGATCGAGCCCGACTCCGGCATCCGTTTCGACACCTGGGGCCTTCCGATCCTGGGCCAGAGCACCTTGCAGTCGTCGGTGCCCCATATATTCTTTGGCGGCGATGCGGCACTGGGGCCCAAAAACATCATCACAGCGGTGGCCCAGGGGCATGAAGCTGCGGTCTCCATTGATCGGCTGTTGCAGCACGAAGATGTCAACCAGCGGCCGGCACCCAGCACCAACCTGCTGTCGCAGAAGATGGGTATCCACGAGTGGAGTTTCGACAACGATGTGTCGCAGGACCAGCGCTTCAAGGTGCCATGGGCCAAAGCCGAGACGGCACTGGCCAGCATCCGCATTGAAGTCGAGCTGGGTTTTGATGCCGCGACCGCCTTCAAGGAGGCCAGCCGATGCCTGAATTGTGATGTGCAGACGGTTTTCACGCGCGAGGCATGTATCGAATGTGATGCCTGCGTCGACATCTGTCCGATGGATTGCATCACCTTCACCACCAATGGCGATGAAGCCGATTTGCGCCAACGCCTGCAGGCGCCGGCGCTCAACCTGGCGCAGGACCTCTATGTATCGGCGGAACTGAAAACCGGCCGCATTCTGGTGAAAGACGAAGATGTGTGTCTGCATTGCGGGCTGTGCGCTGAACGTTGCCCCACCGGGGCCTGGGACATGCAGAAGTTCCTGCTGACCACCACCAAGGCCGGCCCGGCGTGTCGCGATCCGGCGTCCTCACCACGAGCCCTGGAGACCGCATGAAACGCATCGAAGCCGTCAACGATTTCGTCATCAAATTTGCCAACGTGAATGGTTCGGGCTCGGCATCGGCGAACGAGTTGTTCGCCAAGGCCGTGTTGCGCATGGGCGTGCCGGTCAGTCCGCGCAATATCTTTCCCAGCAACATCCAGGGGATGCCGACCTGGTACGAAGCACGTGTCTGCGAAAAGGGCTACCACGGGCGGCGCGGTGGTGTGGACATGATGGTGGCCATGAATCCCCAGACCTGGGACGCCGACGTGGCCGAGATCGAGCCGGGTGGCTACCTTTTTTATGACAGCACGCGGCCGATTCCAGAGTCGAAATTCCGGCCGGATGTACACCGTATCGGAATGCCGTTGACCGAAATAAGCAATGCGGCCTACGGTGATCCGCGGCAGCGGCAACTGTTCAAGAACATCATTTACGTGGGTGCCCTGTCGGTACTGCTCGACCTGGACGCGGATGTGTTCGAACGCTTGTTTGCGGAGCAGTACAAGGGCAAGGAGCGTCTGCTCGATTCGAACGTGCGGGCTTTGCACCTGGGGCGTGACTTCGCCCTGGAACATCTCGATGCCCCCCTGGGCATCCGGGTGCGCAAGTCCGACCGGGTCGGGGACCAGATTTTCACCGATGGAAACAGCGCCGTGGCGCTCGGTTGCCTCTACGGTGGCGCCACGGTGGCAGCCTGGTATCCGATCACGCCTTCGTCGTCGGTCCCCGAAGCGTTCCAGAAGTACTGCGACAAGTTCCGCGTCGACCCGGCGACCGGGCAGCACCGCTACGCCATCGTGCAGGCCGAGGATGAACTGGCCTCGATCGGCATGGTGGTGGGCGCAGGATGGAATGGTGCGCGCGCCTTCACAGCCACGTCCGGGCCCGGCATATCACTCATGACCGAGTTCATCGGGCTGGCCTATTTTGCCGAGATTCCGGTCACCATCGTCAACGTGCAGCGGGGAGGGCCCTCCACTGGTATGCCAACGCGCACCCAGCAGTCCGATCTGCTGGCCTGTGCCTATGCTTCGCACGGTGACACCAAGCACGTGATGCTGCTCCCGCAGGATCCGCATGAGTGCTTCGAACATGCGGCCAAGGCGCTGGATCTGGCGGATCGCCTGCAGACCCCCATCTTCCTGATGACCGACCTGGACATCGGAATGAACCAGCGCCTGTGCAAACCCTTTGTGTGGGACGACGCGCGCGAGTACGACCGCGGCAAGGTCATGACGGCCGCCGAACTGGAGGCGGGCAAGGACTTTGGCCGCTACAAGGATGTAGACGGCGACGGCATTCCATGGCGCACATTGCCTGGCACGCACCCGAGCAAGGGGGCTTTTTTCACCCGGGGCACAACCCGAGACCCCTATGCGCGTTACTCCGAACGTGGCCCCGACTACGTCTACAACATGGAGCGGCTGCTCAAGAAGTTCCGCACTGCGGCAGACCTCGTGCCCCAGCCGGTCGTGCGTGCCGCACCCCTGCCGACCACGCTTGGCGTGATCTACTTCGGGTCCACCAGCCCTGCGATGAGCGAAGCGCTCGACGAGTTGGAAGCCGAGGGCCTGCATTTGAATGCGATGCGTCTGTGCGCGTTCCCGTTTCCGGAATCGGTTCGCAAGTTCATCGCAAACCATGCCCAGGTGTTCGTGGTGGAGCAAAACCGCGATGCACAGATGCATTCGCTGCTGGTGAACGAACTCGACATCGACCCGGCCCGGCTCAAGCGGGTCCTGCATTACGACGGCACGCCGATCACGGCCCGTTTCATTTCCGGCGCGATCCGCCGGGCCGTGCGCCCCGCACCTGCGGGCAAAGAACCATCGACACCGCAGAAGGAGTTGGCATGACATTCATCACCAAGCCCAGGCTGCACCATCCTTCGCTCACACCCAACAAGGTCGGGTACACACGGCGCGACTACGAGGGGCGTATTTCCACCTTGTGCGCGGGCTGCGGCCATGACTCGATTTCGGCCGCCATCATCCAGGCTTGCTGGGAGTTGGACATCGAGCCACACCGGGTGGCGAAACTCTCCGGCATTGGCTGCAGTTCGAAGACGCCAGACTATTTTCTGGGTGCCTCCCACGGCTTCAATACGGTGCATGGCCGCATGCCCTCGGTCTTGACGGGTGCCAACCTGGCCAACCGCGACTTGTTGTACCTCGGGGTATCCGGTGATGGCGACTCGGCATCCATCGGCCTGGGCCAGTTTGCCAATGCCATGCGCCGCGGCGTGCGAATGGCCTACATCGTCGAAAATAATGGTGTCTACGGGTTGACCAAGGGGCAGTTTTCGGCCACGGCCGACCGTGGCTCGAAGAGCAAGAAGGGCGTGATCAACAACGACAGCCCGGTGGACCTGGTGGGTTTGGCCCTCCAGCTGGGCGCCACTTTTGTCGCGCGCAGCTTCTCCGGCGACAAGGAGCAGTTGGTGCCCTTGATCAAGGGCGCGATGGCGCATGGCGGGGCCGCGTTTATTGACGTCATCAGCCCCTGCGTCACGTTCAACAACCACGGCGGGAGCACCAAGAGTTACGACTATGTGCGCCAGCATAACGAGGCGGTGAGCCGTATCGACTTCATCACCTCGCGCGACGAAATCACCACCCAGTACGCGCCCGGCGAAGTGGTGGAAGTGCCGCAACATGACGGCACCTTGCTGCGCTTGCGCAAGTTGCACCAGGACTACGACGCCACCGACCGTTACGCGGCCATGAGTTACATCCAGGCCCACCAGGCCCGTGGCGAGGTAGTGACGGGCCTGCTCTACCTCGATCCGCTGGCCACCGACCTGCATACCATGCTCAACACCGTCGAGAAACCTTTACATGCGCTCGGGCGAGCACAACTCTGCCCTGGCGCGGCAGCGCTGGAAAAGCTCAATGCCGCATTGCGGTGAAGCGGGAATCAGAGTAAAACAAAGCTTCGATTCACCGAAGTGAAAGGTGCACCACCATGTCTGAACGCACGGTCTACCAATCGATGCCCCACCGGCATGTGATCAGTCTTGGCCCGCATGCCACGATCTGGGAAGCGGCCTGTGTCATGACCAAGGCCAACTGTGGCAGCGTGCTGATCGTCGATACACCCGGGAAGATGCTGGGCATCGTGACCGAACGCGACCTGATGACGCGGGTGCTCGCCAAGGCACTGAACCCCGAAACGACGCTGGTGTCCGACGTCATGACTCGTAATCCTCATTGTGTCGGGCCGGACAAGCTGGTGTCGGATGCCGTGCTGATCATGATCGAGCGGGGCTTTCGGCATCTGCCGGTTGTGACCGCCAGCGGCAAGATACTGGGCGTTTTCTCGGTTCGTGATGCCTTGCCCCGGGAAGTGGGCAACGCCGTCACCATGGCGGAGTTTCACGAACAGGTCAACGATGCGCTTGGGTAGTTCCCGGAGTTGCCTGGCCTACAGGGCGCACGCGGCTGTTGTCACGGGCCCGTTGCGTTGCGTTTGGCCCGCGCGCGTGCCAGCGCAGCCTCGATCACTGCTTTTTTGCGCTCCAGGACCTCGGGGTCGGTGTGCAGCGATTGCGCCGGCAGGTTGGCCAGTTTGGCCTGCGCCTTGACCCCCAGCCTTTGGTCGTTCTCGAGCACGTCGCGTTGGCGCCGGGCCGTGCCGAGTTCGTAGCGCTCCCGGGCCATTGCCGCGAGGTCGTCGGACCACGCATTCCATCCCGTGGCGTCACCCGAACTGTTGACCAGCGCGATGCAATCCACCGGACACACAGGCAAGCACAATTCGCAGCCCGTGCAATAGGGCTCGATGACGGTGTGCATCCACTTGTTGCTGCCGACGATGGCATCGGTCGGGCAGGCCTTGATGCACAAGGTGCAGCCGATGCACCAGTCCTCGTCGATGATGACCACGGTTCGTGGCGCCTCGACACCGTGGACTGGATTGAGGGGCAGGGCGGGGCGGCCGGTCAGCGCGGCAAGCCGTTCGATCCCTTGCACGCCCCCGGGTGGGCATTGGTTGATCTCCGCCTCGGCGCAGGCAATCGCCGCCGCGTATCCCGCGCAGTCCGGGTACCCGCAGCGCGTGCATTGCGTCTGCGGCAGGAGCTTCAGCACGAGCGCCGCATCGATGGGCATGGCCCTACTTTTTGCGGGTCGCTTTCTTCGCGGACTTCACGGCCAGCACGACCGGCACGGCAGGGGTCGGCGCGGCAGTGGCGGTTTTGTCTGGCTGGTAGCTGGATATGAAAGCCTTGACCTGCGGATACACCACGTCACGCCAGCGCCGCCCGGAGAAAATGCCGTAGTGGCCTGCTCCTGGAACCTCGAGGTGGTGTTGAAGCG
>JAYVRP010000457.1:0-6074 GCA_043776215.1 Rhodoferax sp.
GAGTCTTCTTTGTCGATCTGGTGCTCGATGCCGAAGCGGATCAACGCCGCCATGCTGGGCAACTGCAGCTTCTCCTGGATGCGCGTTTTGTGGGTACTCACAGTCTTCACCGACAGGTTCAGGGCGTGTGCGATATCGGTCAGTCGCTCGCCCAGCACGATGCGCTTGAGCACGTCCAGCTCCCGGTCCGACAGCTTTTCCAGTCGGGACTCCTGAGCAAGTCCGTTGAGCTGGCGCACCACGCGTTCGGCCAGGCTGGCGGTCACATAGGCGCCTCCGGACACGACCTTGCGTACGGCCGCCACCAATTCGGTGGATGCGGTGTCTTTGGTGACATACCCGTTGGCGCCCGCCTTGAACGCGCGCAGGGCGTATTGCTCTTCACCGTGCATGCTCAGCACCAGCACCGCGACCGACGGAAACTCGGCCTTGATGCGGCGAATCAGCTCCAGGCCCGGCATGCCTGGCATTGACAGGTCAACAATGGCCAGATCGAAGTGTGCGCGGCGAATGCATTCGAGAGCCTGGAAACCCGTGCTGGCCTCGGCGATGTCCCATTCATGCGCGATGGGGGCCAAGACCCGCCGCAGCCCTTCGCGTACGATGGTGTGATCGTCCACCATGAGAAGGCTGAACCGGGGTTTGGTGGCAGTGCTCATCATGGCGTATTCAGCGCGATCTGGTGCACTTGAAGTGTATGCACCAAGCGGTCATGGTTGTCCTGAGTCCGCCGCTTTCCGGCCCGTATTGTGCGGGCTGGCGCCGGGCCGGGTTCCCGGACGATCTTGCTCATGGTGCGACATCTGCAACGGCAGGCAGGCGCACCACGATCCTTGCCCCACCCTCGGGCAGATTGTCCAGCACCAGGTTTCCGCCCAACATCTCAGCGCGCTCCCGGATTCCAGCCAACCCGTGTGAACCGTCCCGCACCAGCGACAGGTTGGGGAACCCCACACCGTTGTCGCGCACAGTGAGCACCAGGTCGTCCTTATCGTGGTGCAAATCGATACGCGCTTTTCTTGCGCCGGCGTGGCGCGACACATTGGTGAGCGCCTCCTGCACCATCCGGTACAGGGCAATACTGGCAGCATCGCTGATGGCGCAGTCGGAAACTTCCGCGCGTACCGACACGTGGATTCCCGTGCGCCGCGCGGTGTCTTGCGCCAGCGCTTCGAGCGCAGCAGCCAGCCCGAGGTCATCGAGCATCAATGGTCGCAGGTCAGTGGCGATGCGTCGCACCGCTTGCACGGTCTCGCCCACCATGTCGTGCAGGCTCTGGACATGTTGTTGCTGGCCGTCGCGCTGGTTTTGGCCGAGGTTCGACAATTCCATCTGCAGTGCCGTCAGACGTTGACCGAGTTCATCGTGCAACTCGCGCGCCACGCGACGGCGCTCTTCTTCCCTGGCGGCCACGAGGCCGGCGGCCATGCGGCGCGATTGCGCGCGGGACCGCTCGAGGTCCTCGCGCACCCGCACCCGCTCGGTGATGTCGGTGATAACCATTTGCACGGCTGTCTCTCCGTGGTCCGGCAATCTGGCCAGCACCAGCTCGATCTGGCGCGTGACGCCATCGAGCCGCAGGATTTTCTCTTGCACGACGACCACCGGGAGCTCCCCGGCCAGTGCCTCCAGGACCTTCTGGCGGATCGGCGTTGCCGAGGCCGGCGCCAACAGGGAGTAGATCGACCGCCCCACGAGTTTGTCTTCGTCGGTGGCGCCGAACAAGGCATGGCATGCCCGGTTGGCAAAGGTGATGTGGTCACCTTCTGTGATCCAGATGGCGACCGGCGCGAGGGTGAAGATGGCCCGCATCTGGCTCTTCAGGTTGTCCACGGCCGCCCTCAAGCCGCAGACCTCGCTCGTGTCGCGCAGCAGGGCCGAGAAGTAGCGCGATGTGCCCATGCCTTCCACGACGTCCAGCCGGGAAATGGTGGCTTCCAACGGAAACTCTTCACCATCGGCGCGCAGGCCCATGACCTGCCGGCTGGCACCCATCGGGCGTTCATTGAGGCCTGCGCGGTCGAAATCGCACACGTGCTGAACGTGCGCCTTGCGCAGGCGTACCGGGATGAAGCGGGACAGGTCGGCGTCCAGAGCCTCGCGCGCCGTACACCGGAACATGCGTAATGCCGCCGGGTTGATCATCACGATCCGTTGCTGGTCGTTGACCGTCAAGATGGCTTCATGGGCAGCGTGGATGATGCTCTCGAACCGAAGTCCGAACGGATCACGCGCGTAGGGCGCTTCGCGCCGCAACACAGCCGCATCAGTTTCATGGGCGCCGACTGGCGCCAGTGCCCGGTGTGCATCACTTTGGAGCTGCGTTTCATCGGTCATAGGGTCGATTGTGCAGCCACACGGCTGGGAATGCACTCGGAAAAGTCCGAATGTGGGGTAGTCCCAATCTGGGGTTTGACGCGACAAACCGAACCAAAAGTCCCTCCTGGTTCCGATAGTCAAGCCAAGGCAATGCAGGCAAAGTGACGAGCTAGGACCAGACTTTGACCAACCATCCCCCCAAGGAGCACTTTCATGATCCACGCGCCACCTGCACCAAGCATCACGGCCCGGTCCACCTATGCGCCGCGCCATGCGGCCACCATGGTCGCGGAGCCGGGTGGGTTGGCAGACCTTTTACGCTTGATGGGCGCCGCAGCCGGCGAAGCCGACCGCAGCGTGGATTTCCCGGCCCCGGTGCGCCGCCTGCACGACGGTGACGTCCTGTTTCATGAGGGCGCCAGCGCGGCAGCCATCTATTTTGTGCGGGCTGGTACTTTCAAGGTGTTCAACACCGGTGAAGACGGTTACGAGCAGGTGCTCGGGTTCGTGGGGCGCGGCGAGGTGCTTGGGTTCGACGCCATCGGGATTGGCGCCTACCCGAACGAAGCCGTGGCATTGGAAGAGTCCAGTGTCTACGTCGTGTTACTGGACGACTATTTCGGTTTGAGCCCGCGTATTTCCGCGCTCGACCAGGTCGTGTTCCGGGCCGGCAGTGTGGCGTTGGAGCGACGCGCGGAACTCGCGGATGTGATGGCCGCTGTCGCCGCCGAGGTGCGACTGGCGCGTTTTCTGATGCATTTGTCGAAACGCATGCTGGCGTGCGGGCAATCTCCGCGTCGTTTTCACTTGCGCATGAGCCGGCGCGATATTGCGAGTTATCTCGGGGTCGCGCATGAGACCGTGAGCCGCGCGTTCAGTTCCTTGATGGCTTGGGGCTACATCCGTGTCAACAACCGCGAGGTGGAAGTGGTGGACCTGGAGCGCTTGCGCGGCTTTTCGGCTGGCACACGTCGGCAGGTGGAGGAAACCGCCCGCCAAGGCGCCTGTGCACAGCCGGCGCCGCGGTCTGCGGCCATGCCATTGATGGCGTGAGTCGGTCGGACCGGGCGATTCCAGGCCGGCTAGCCGGGCAGCAAGGCGATGAACATCCACCCAGATCTTTCGTGTCGGAGCGCAGACGCCGCCTCTGCGGGTCTGGGCCTTCATGCCCAGCGCCCGGACGCCGAGTTCACAAACCAGGTCAGCCATGCTATTTGAGGTCAGGTCGAAACGCTACACGCTGTTGCATCTGAGCGACTTGCACCTCGATGTCGGCGGAGAGTTTGTGGCGCGCCTGGTCGACGCGGTGCAGGGTCTGACATTCGACGCCTGCGTGCTGAGGGGGGTGACTTTCGCTTGCGCAGCTTCAAAGATGACCAAGCAATGGGCAAGAGTGGGCCCCACGCGGCGCCCGGCGGCGTTTGAGGTGAAACAGTCAGATCGCGCGGTGTTGTCTCCATGAACACCTTGACCAAAATGGCTTTGGGCCTGATGGGGCAACTCAAGCCCGTTCCCGTGCCAGGCACCACGATCGTCGCAATGAACCTGCCGCCGGCCGAGAAAACCGGCGGACTGCCGTTGATGCAGTGTTTGCAGAAGCGGCAGTCTCAACGCAGTTTCGAGGCGCAGGAGTTGCCTTTGCAGACCGTGTCCAATCTGTTGTGGGCCGTTGCAGGTGTGAACCGCCAGGAGTTGGGCGGGCGTACCACGCCGAGCGCCATGAATGCCCAGGAAATCGATGTTTACGTGGCGCTCGGGCGGGGCCTGTACCGCTACGACCCGTTCAATCACACGCTCCTGCTCGAGCGTGGGACCGATGTGCGCCGGGTGACGGGTTACCAGGATTTTGTTGATACGGCGCCACTGGAACTGATCTTCGTGGCGCACCATGGCCGCATGAGCCTGGTCCCGGCAGCCCAACGCAATGTCTACGCATGGGTAGCAGCCGGGGCGATGGCACAAAGCGCCTACCTTTTTTGCGCCAGTGCGGGTCTGGCGACAGTGATCCGGGCCTGGATTGATCGCACCGCCCTGGCGCAGGCGATGGACCTCAGCCCCGACGAACAGGTCCTGCTGGCGCAGACCGTCGGTCTGCCGGATTCGCAGCCCGAAGCCTGAGTTTGTTGCGCCTCCGTTACCTAAGCGGCGTCGCCCTGGCGCGCCCTGAGCGTCTTGAGTGCCTGCGCAAACAGCGGGGCCATGGCCACGGCGTTGGTGGAGTGGGCTATGCAGTCGGTGCTCCAGATCTCCTGCACGCCGGCGTTGCGGATCAACGCTTCGGCGCCCGGCATGAAAAGGGCGTGGGTGACCGCGACATCGATCGAGCGCGCGCCTGCTGCTTGAAGCAGCCTGGCTGCCGCGGCGACTGTGTTGCCGGTGCTGGCCATGTCGTCCAGGATCACCGTCGCGCGGCCGGCGACATCCACGCCGGGAAGCACGATCCGCACGTCGCGGTCGCCGCTGCGAGTTTTTTCACAGATGGCGTGCGCCAGGCCATGCCGCCTGGACGCCAGTTCCACCCACTGCGCGGACTCGGAGTCCGGCCCGATCAGGATGGGCTGCTCGCGCCGCTGCGCGATCAGGTCGGAGAGCGCTTCAGCGCCGGTCAGCACCAGCGCATGTGGGACCGGCGCTGCTTCCTGCAGGGTGGCCACGCGGTGCAGGTGCGGGTCCACCGTGACAATGGCGTCGAACAGGTCGGCCAGGAAGCGCCCGACGATGCGCTGGCTGACGGCCTCGCCGGGCACGAACTCGATGTCCTGGCGCATATAGGCGAGGTAGGGCGCCACCAGGGTCAGGTGCTGCGCACCCAGCTTGCGGGCGGTGCGTGTGGCGAGCAGCAACTCCACCAGTTTTTCATTCGGATGGTGCAGGCCGCAAAAAAATATGACCCGGCCTGGCAAGGTTGCTGGTAGGCGCAGCTTGACTTCGCCATCCGGGAAGCGGTGCCGGACAATACAGGCGGGTTGCAACTCTGCTGCGTCGGCCAGCCGCAGTGCGGCGTCCTGCTGGTCGTCAAAGTACAAAAGCATGGACATGGGTCCGATCAAAATTCGACAAATACCTGGGGTACCTGGTCGGCACGGCCAATGATGTAACCGGTCGATTCGGCACAAGCTGAGCGCGCGAAGGCCAGGTTGGCATCAAAACTGGCGTAGCCGCGGTACAAGGGGTCGCCCTCGGTGACCGGTTCCCCGAGTTTGCGCAGCAGGGCGAGCCCGGAATTCCGGACTTTCGGTGCATCGTCCAGCCGCGCGATACGGGCGAAGGGCCGTTCCACCGAAATCAGCACGTCATCGGCGGGCGACAAGTCTGCCGTGCCGCCCCAGGCCAGGCACGCGCGGTGGGCACGAACGATGTCGCCCAACTGCCCGATGTCGAGCTCGACATGGGCCAGCACCTCCATGGTGTCAGCTGGTCCTGCGGGCGGGGGGGCGGGCGATGGGGCGATGCCATTCATGGCGCGAGCCTACACGGGTCTGGCCGTGCTGGCATCTGGTTTGGCGCATTGTCCGGTCAGCCACCTCAACAGGCGCTCCCGTGGGGCGGAAAGATTTTTGTAGGTCAGGACGGCATCACTCATGGACGCGAGGGCGTCGTGCAGGCGGCGCGCATCTTGCGGGCTGCGAATCGCGGTAGCAAGCGGCTCCAACATCACGCGGATCGTGAACACAATCTGAGGCCGGGCGTTGCCGTCGCTACCGAGCACCGGTATGAATGTCTGGCGCTCCGCCCGCAGCCAGCATTGGGCGGCC
>JAYVRP010000458.1:0-6074 GCA_043776215.1 Rhodoferax sp.
CTGGGCATCGTGGCAACAGACCTTCGCAGCGGAGACGGAATCCTGTTTCGCCGTGGCGACACAGGTACCGCTGTGCGGGCTTCCAGCGCAATCCCGTCCCTGTTTCAGCCTGTCAAGATCGGGGCACGCGAATTTGTCGATGGCGGTTTGGTGGCGCCGGTACCAGTGCATTACGCGCGTCAGATGGGCGCAGAAATGGTGATCGCGGTGGACATCTCCAATGAACCGCTGAGCAATCCGGCGGATGGGGCCATTCAGGTGTTGCTGCAGACATTTGCCATCATGGGCAAAAGCATCAATGCTTTCGAGTTGCGAGACGCTGATATCGTGGTTCGGCCGTCCTTGTCGGATGTAGGCAGCTCCGATTTCACGTCCAGGCGCAGGTCGATTGAGGCCGGTCGGGCTGCCATGCTGGCGGCATTGCCTGGCTACCGGGCCAAACTTGCGAGTCTTTATCGCTGACACTACGGCAGATTACACGTTCACTTTTTGACCCCTGCCAACCTATAATTTTCCGCACATGCGGAGCGGGTAAAAAACAACAACGAAAGCGAACTGGATTCGTATGCAGACTACCTTGAACCGGGAGCGCAAAGACACCCGCATCCTGATCTACAGCCATGACACCTTCGGATTGGGCCACTTGCGGCGCTGTCGAACCATTGCACATGCACTGGTAGACCGCTTCAAGCACCTGTCGGTGTTGATTCTGTCCGGGTCGCCCATCATCGGCAGTTTCGACTTCCGCTCACGGGTGGACTTCGTGCGAGTTCCAGGGGTCGTGAAACTGCGCAACGGCGAATACACGCCACTCAATTTGCATATCGACGTCGAGCAAACCCTGCGCATGCGGGCGTCCATCATCCGGCACACGGCGGAGATGTTCGACCCGGACATATTCATTGTCGACAAGGAGCCGCTGGGTCTGCGCGGCGAGGTACTGGAAACTCTGGAAGTGCTCAAGAAGCGAGGCACGCGACTGGTGCTCGGCTTGCGCGATGTCATGGATGAACCCAAGCTGCTGGCGCCGGAATGGCGACGCAAGAAGGTCTTGCCGGCCTTGCGTGAGTTGTACGATGAGATCTGGATCTATGGGTTGCCCCAGATATGTGAACCACTGGAAGGAATCGCGCTTCCGGCAAGCGTCCGCAAAAAGATCACCTACACCGGTTATCTGGCCCGTGAGGTTTCCACCGGAGGAGCACCTCCCCGCATGCCGGAGATCACCAAGAAGCCCTATATTCTTGTGACAACCGGCGGTGGCGGAGATGGCGAAGGCTTGATCGACTGGGTCTTGCGTGCCTACGAGCACGACGCCTTGCTGCCGTATCCGGCACTGCTCGTGCTCGGGCCATTCATGCAACCCGAGCGGCAGACCGAATTTATGAACCGTGCTGCGCGGCTCAAGCGTGTTGACGCCATCACCTTTCACAGCAACCTGGAAGCGCTGGTCGCCGGGGCGGCCGGGGTGGTCGCCATGGGTGGTTACAACACCTTTTGCGAAGTGTTGTCACTCGACAAGCGGGCCTTGATCATTCCACGCACCACGCCGCGTCTGGAGCAATTCATTCGCGCCTCCAGTGCCGCCCGTCTCGGCCTGATCAGCATGCTCAGCGAAGATGGAAAGAATGACCCCGCCGTCATGGCCGCAGCGCTGCGCGCATTGCCGCGCCAGAATCTGCCCTCGCAGGTGGTCGTGCCCGGCCTGCTTGAAGGCCTCCCGAACGTGGCCAAGCTGGTGGCGCCGTGGCTCAAGGTGGCAGAGGAAGAGCCTACCAAGGTGGTGGCGCGTATTGGCTGATGCGCGACCGGCGCCACCGTCAGGACGGGTGGCTTTTGTCCTGAAGGGTTACCCCCGCCTGTCAGAGACTTTCATCGCGCAGGAAATCGCTGCCCTGGAACAACTCGGCTTGCGGATCCTGATTGTGTCGTTGCGCCATCCCACGGATGCGCGGACCCACCCAGTGCATGCCGACATCCGGGCGCAGCTCCTGTACCTGCCCGAGTACCTGCGCAACGAGCCCCTGCGGGTACTGCGCGCCTGGTGGCGGGTGCGACGCCGGCCCGGCTACCGGGTTGCTGCAGCATTGTGGTGGCGCGACCTATGGCGAGACAGAACAGCCAACCGCGTGCGCCGATTTGGTCAGGCCCTCGTGCTGGCCCACGAAGTGCCGCACGACGTGGTCCGGTTGCACGCGCATTTCCTGCACACACCCGCATCGGTGGTGCGGTATGCCGCAGCGATCACTGGGCTTCCCTGGTCCGGCTCGGCGCATGCCAAGGACATCTGGACGACACCCCATTGGGATTTGCGTGAAAAACTGGCGTCCTGCGACTGGTTGGTGACCTGCACAGGTAACAACCGGGACTACCTCTCTGCCCTTGCGCCGGCTGGCCGCGTCGAACTGGTCTACCACGGTCTGGATCTGGCGCGGTTTCCATTACATCTTCAGCACCGTGCGCCGCGCAATGGCGGCGACGGGACCGATCCGGTCCGGATTCTCTCGGTGGGCCGTCTGGTGGAAAAGAAAGGTACCGATGTCCTGCTGGACGCGCTGGCACAACTTCCGACCGACCTGAACTGGACGCTGGTGCATGTGGGCGGCGGCCCTTTGCGCGAAGCACTGTCCACCCAGGCCAAGGCCTTGCGTCTCGAAACGCGTATTACCTGGCGCGGCGCGATGACCCAGGACCAGCTTATTGAAGAATACCGCCAGGCGGATCTGTTCGTCCTGGCCAGCCGTATTGCACAGGACGGTGACCGCGACGGCCTGCCCAACGTGTTGATGGAGGCCCAGAGCCAGGGCCTTGCCTGCGTGGCGACACGCGTATCCGCGATTCATGAGTTGATTGACGATGGCACGACCGGTGTGCTGGTTGAACCGCAGGCGCCCGTGTTGCTGGCCGACGCCTTGGCCATACTTATCACCAGCCCGGTACGTCGCAACGAACTGGGTCTGGCAGGGCAAGCGCGGGTTGCCGCGCATTTTGGAATGCAAACCAACCTGGCGCGACTGGCGTCACGATTTGGCCTGGTTCAGGCTCCTGGTCTCAATTCAGGCCCATAGTCTGCTCCAGCCCTGCCAAGCACAACATGCGTTGCACAAGACCACATTCCAGGTAGTCGTCACTGCGATGGGCAGCGTCCAGGAGGCGGCGCACATCGACACGGAGGGGCAGCAGTCGGGAGGCTGCGAGCAACTCGAGCACCTGCACCCGGTTGTTTTGAAGGAATCGGTGGTAAACCCAACGAAACCCCTGCTTGTCCCGACGCCATTGTGTCGGCAGGGTGACAAAACGCTCAAACGCCGAGCGCAACTCATGTTTGTTCCAGGGGCCGACAAACTTCGAGCGGAAGTCCGTATGCATGTAGCCGGCCAAACGGTAGTCCAGCAGCGGGCTGCGATTCTCGATTCCGTAGGTCATGGCGTTGCGGTCGTTCTGCCATAGCCATTCGTGCAACCTGCCGCTGGAGGCGTCCAGGACCAATGCCTGTGCCAGTGTGCCGGCGAACTCCGGCAGGGGATCCACGCTGCGGGCCGTCAGCACTTCTGGGTCCACAAAGGTGTCGAGATCCGCAGGGTCTTCCGTGGCGCGCACGAGCCCTGGTGCCGTGCGGCCGCGGCTCGGTCTGGAGGAGGCCAGGGCATCCTGCAGTGCCTGCCGGGCGATCGCAAGAATTTTCGGGTTGTCTGCGTTCGCAGCCATCGACGCGGTAACCCAGGTATCGTCTCCTTCGGCCAGCGCCTGGCGCAATGCAAAGTTGTAGTAGCGTTCCCAGTAACCTGCGAATATTTCATCGCCACCCGTGCCATCCAGTACGACAGGTACGTCATGGGTGGCAATCTGGGCGTACAACTGTGGCATTGCCAATGCGTTGCCAATGAACGGGAACGGCTTTTCCTGGTGCCGGCAGACTTGCAGGAAGGCGTCCATGCCAGTGACGCTGTAGTCCAGTGGGATGTTGATGGCGTTGATGCCCAGTTGCCCAATGCATTGCCGGGCAAACCTTGCGTCGTCGCTTTTGCCAGCGTCGCCGGTGAAACAGGTCACCTGGCTGGTCAAGCCCTGCGCCGCCAGGATGGACAGGATCAGCGAACTGTCGATGCCGCCCGACAACAAGAGCCCGACATTGCGATCGGAGACCAGCCGCGCAAGGACGGCATTCTGCAACTCCGTGGCGAGTTCCTCGGGGCCCGGCGCAGGCAAAAGGCCTTGACTGGCCAGTGTGTGGTAGCGCGATTCACTTGTGCGCCAGGTCGCAAAGTCGAAGGTCAGCACACCACCCGCAACGACCTGCCGAATGCCTTCAATATGTGTGGCCCCACCCGGGTCGGGAAACAACCAGCCTTCGCGCAGGTAGCTGTCGACATCGCCGGCGACCATGTGCGGCCGGCGCCCGAGGTAGGTCAGGATCGGGCTGATCTCGGACGCCATGCACAGCGTCTTGTCGTCCGCGTAATAGAACAGGGGTTTCTTTCCATAGCGGTCACGTGCCGCAGTCAAGTTGCCACGCTCTTCGTCCAGCAGGCAAAAGGCCCACATTCCGTTGGCCTTGTTGAGCGCTTGCGGACCACCACTTGCCAGCAGGGCCAGCAGCACCTCCGTATCACCTTCGGTCTCGAAAACACGGCCGGCCAGCGAGAGCTCGTGACGCAATGCCCGGAAATTGTAGAGTTCGCCGTTGTAGGCCAGCGTGCGTGCGCCACGTCGAAATGGCTGGGCGGATCGCTTGCTCGGGTCAAGTATGGACAGGCGCGTATGCCCTACAAAACCCGATACGCTGTTGACTGCCGCACCACCACCGCCTTGCAGCTCGAAGGCATACTCTCCGATGCCGTCCGGGCCCCGATGGCGCAGCGCAGCAATGGCCCGCCGCGCATTGGCGGCATCGACGGGGCGGGTGCGTTCAGCAGCAAAAAAAAGTCCGCACATGTGGGTGGTGGGCCAGGAGCCCGGGCCGTCGGCTGGGCAGATTTGTCAAGCGAAATAAGAGTAGCCACACGGGGTGCCGCCAAGGCCCGTGCGACAGAATTGTAAGGCGGCGAACGGTGAGCCGACGTGTACCGGAGAGTGCCCGGTTCGTGTCCGGTGCGGCGTCGCCCACTAGAATCCGGGCATGCGCATCGCCTTCTACGCGCCCCTGAAATCCCCCTCGCATTCCACCCCTTCCGGGGACCGGCGCGTTGCCAGGCTTCTCCGGGACGCACTTGAGCTCGCCGGTCACAGTGTCGAGGTGGCATCGGACTTTCGCAGTTTCGAGGGCCGGGGCGACGTAAGTGTGCAGGCGTCACTGCGCAGGCAGGGTGGCCAGATTGCTGACTGCTTGCGTGATCGTTGGTTGCATGGCCCACGCGACGAACGCCCCGATCTCTGGGTGACCTACCACCTCTACTACAAGGCTCCAGATTGGTTGGGGCCACCTGTTTGCGCGAGCCTGGACATCCCGTATGTGGTGGTCGAAGCGTCCAGCGCTGCGAAGCGGTCGACTGGCCTATGGGCCATGGGGCATGCAACCGTCTGTGATGCCATCCGCCGTGCGCAACTCCTGTTGTGCCCGACAGCTGACGATGTGCCCGCCCTGGAGTTGATCGCGTTGCCAACCACCGTGATACGACGGCTGCCGCCATTTCTGGATCCGGCTCCATACCGCCGGGCTGCCGCCTCCAGGCACACCCACCGGCTCCAGTTGGCAAAGTTGCACGGCCTGGATCCGGCAATGCTGTGGATCATCGTGGCCGCGATGATGCGACCCGGTGACAAGCTGTCATCGTTCCAGGTGCTGGCTCAGGTGCTTGGACGACTGCGGGATCTTCCTTGGCAGCTGTTGGTGGCAGGCGACGGTCTGGCCGGCAATGCGGTGCGAGCCATGCTGCAGGATGTCGCTCCCGGTCGTTGCCGATTTGCTGGAGAGTGTGGAGCCGACCCACTGGCTGCGATGTACGCTGCCAGTGACATCTGTGTCTGGCCAGCCGTCAATGAAGCATATGGCATGGCCATGCTGGAGGCGCAGGCCGCCGGCACACCCGTTGTTTCCTGCGCGGTCCGGGGTGTCCCGGATGTGGTGGTGGATG
>JAYVRP010000459.1:0-6065 GCA_043776215.1 Rhodoferax sp.
CAGACCGCGAACACCACACGCGTGTTTCCTGCTGCCAGCGCCGCCACCGAATCGCGCCACTCCTGGGCCGTGCCGGCAGTTGCAAACGCGGGCTCGATCGCGTGCGCGTTCTGAAACACCACCAGTTCGCCCACTTCGCCGATCGACTCTGATGGCATCGTGTAGACCGCTCCATGCCAGCCGAGCCGCTCGACGCAACGCGCCCGCAGCTCGACCGGCCACACCTTGATGTAGGCCGCCAACAGATCGCGGGACGAGCGGCCGGTGGCGATGTGCAACCCCAGGCGGGCCAGTTCGCGCCGTAAGTCGGTACCGTCGCCCTCCAGCAGTTCCAGAGGCATTGCCCATTGGTGCCGAACGTTGTCGTCATCAAACCATTCGAGAAGCCGACCCCATTCCCCGCTCTTGCTGTCCCTCGTCTTGGCGACGACCCCCAATGGGGAACACACCCACACCGGTGCCTTCTGGTTACCCTCGTGGTCGGTTCCAGTGAAATACACTCCGCGCTGTGTCAACTCGAAGCGGCCGCCGCCATATTTGCAGGTATTGATCGGATCGTCGGCCGCCCGGGCGTGTATGTCGGCGTGAGTTGCTTCAGACCCGGCGAGCTTCGCGCTATCGTCGCCTGGCGCAATGCTCGGATCCGGCTTACATGCGAGCGCCAGCACATCTGCTGCTTTCGCCCGTGGATGGACGGCCAGCCAGTCGGCGGCATCGCCCTTGGGCGCAAGCCCCATCACTGCAACGTCGATCACCTTCACCCTGCAACCCAATGGCCGCAACGCAGCCAATACCGCCTCGGCGTAGCGCTGGCCAGGCGCATCGTTATCGGGCCAGATCAACACATCACGGCCGGCCAGCGGCTGCCAGTCCGCAACGCCCGCCGAATCCGCCGCGCCCGAGGTCGTCACCAGCAGCCCGAGCGCTGCCAACTGGTCCGCCTTGTATTCGCCTTCGGTGAGAATCACCACCTTGTCGGGGCGGGATGCCAGTTCGTGCAGCCGGTACAGCGGCTTGCCATTGGCGGGCCGCTCAGGCTCGCGCAACTCGTACCCATTGCCGGTGAGATGCATCGGCCGAATCCACTTTTTCCCGGTGACCGGATGCTTGGCACGGATGCGCCAATAGAGCGGGTTCGCATCTCGGTCGCTGTAGGTGTGCAGCGCCTCGAACTTGAAGCCGGTACGCAGGGCGCAGGCAGCCAACCGGCGCGCCGCGTTCATCGGCGCTTCCGGGGTGCTGGTCATGGCGCAACCGCCCACGCACCGAGCGACTTGGCCGCATCGATGAACCTCAGTGCATGCCGCTGCATGTGGAACGCCAGCGCGTCGCCACCACGCGCGCCGCAAGCCATGCAGCGGAATGCGCCGGTCTCGATGTTCACCCGCAACGACGGGCTCGTATCCTGGTGGAACGGGCAAACAGCATCGCACCAGGCCCCGCGGCCGAGCAACTTGACGCCTTCGCTGGCGTAGTAGGCCGCGGGAGTCGGGAGCAAGCGACGGTCAAAAGCAAATCGCCGGAAATTGCCCGGCATGGGTCGCGTCCCGGGCTGTGTCGCCGCCCGCGTGCGGTGGCCAGCCATGCCAGGCTAATGCGCCTCGCGCGGGTGGGCCCGCGCAATCCTGACGCGCTCGTTGACCCATGCGCTGACTTCCGATTCGAGCCAACCGACGGCGCGCGGACCCAGCGACACGGGCTTCGGGAAGGTGCCTTGCTGGACGTAGAGATAGATGGTGCTGCGCGCAAGACCGGTGCGGAATTGGACGTCCTTGCGGCGCAGAAACGCTGGCTCGCGTTGGCTGGATTGAGACATGGTGGTCACCTCGTGGCTTTCAATGGAAGTACCGATGGTTCCATCAAATGCCGTCCCTCTGCGGTGCCATGGCAGCTTGGACGAGGCACTGATTCGGGATGACGTGCCCAAATGTTTATGCATGCTGGGAGACCGGACGATGATTTCCAACGGCTGTCGACACATGCCGCTTCATGCAGCGGATCACCTATATCTACCCTCTGCAACGTCGACCCATCAGGCCACGGATGGAGCAGTCGGGTCGGCTGGGGAATCGTCGTCCGTGCTCGAAGTCGCAATACGAATCGGGTCGATCGCGCAATGCCGATTCGTGTCCCCGGCGCGGGCCCGATTCGTATGGCCAGGCGCCGGGCGGGCGCCCACCGATTTGCCAGCATCGCTCACAAACGCGGATGGCGTCAGCATAGTGGCGCGGGCGCCCATGGCGCGTTCCCGCAAGCGCCAGAAGCCGACCAAATCTGCTGGAAGCCGCCGGCCAAAAGATACGGAGATCAGGCAAGACAAACCACGACGCCGGTGAATCGCTACACGGCCGGCGTATTGAAGCAAGACGCATCTGTCGTCATCGTCACTGCGTCCACAGTGCTGCAACCATGCTGCAAGCCATGCCGCCGCTTCAGCGAACAGTGCGCTGCGGTCCCGGTCGCTTGCAGCCATGACCTCGTCATAGGCCTCGTTCATCGCGACTCCTCGGCCTGGTTCCGCGAGGGGTTCCTGCGCCGTGTTGCCTTGGGCGGAGTTGGAGGGAGAACGGGAGCAGGCGAGGGGTAAAAGCCCGGCACCGTCCGGAGGAAGGTGCGCATCCAGCTGGGCAGCGTGCCAATACCCTGTGCCAGATCGCTCATGATCGCATTGCCGTGCTTGGGAGCGTGGAGGAGGCGGGTCAACGTCTTCCTGACCTTGTCTCCATCGGTCGGCAGTATGTCCTTGAGCCAGTGCAGGGCCTGGACGACCCGCATGGCCGGGCGACTCGCCCCGTAGAGGCGGCTTGGGGCTGCCAGCTTGAATTCGATCTTCTGCATGTCGAACCTGATCGACCGGCGACGCGTGTCGGAGTAGATCGTGGCGCGCGCTGGAACGGCATCGGTCAGGCCGAGATCGTTCGCCGCCGTCATGCCATCGATAAGTTGGCGCGTCTGGTCGTGGCGCGCCAGTGCATCTACAACGGCCCGGTAGTCTGGCGTGAAGGGGCGTTTGGTCAGGCGGTTGATGTTGGGCCGGTCATAGAGGCCCCGATCAATCCTGCGCAACTCGCCGCGCGCGACCATGCGCTGCAATGTCTCGTCGATCACGGCGCGGCTGCCCAGCCACGCGAAATCCGCTGGCACCCAGACCTGTGTGGCCCCGGCATCGATCAACGCTGCAATTTTGTCGTTTGTGTCTGACATCGCCCGCCTTGCTTCTGGTCCGAAATTTGCCTACAAACTTCAGACAAAGGACAGCGCTCTTGGGACCAGTCGAACCTCTACACCGTACACCTGTAGCTTGAGGCCATCGCGTTCAACTTCCTCGACGCATGCCGTATAGGCTTCGCTCGTAAACTGCACCATCTTGATCGGCCGAAAGTCGAGCAGAGGGGCATGGCCACCACGCGGCATGGCGACCCAAACCTGTCGCGGCAGTTGGGTGACCAGTTCGTGGAACTGCAGCGCAGTGAGCAGGCAGAACGCGGCTTGCGGCATCTTGGTGGCGACGGTCGCGGGATTTTCGTGTTCGGACCCGTGGGGGTCCGGCAGGCGGTAGAGGCCACGCCCGATCTTCTCCAGCAGGCCGGCGGCAGGACGACCCGGGGCGCATCGATGGTGTCCAGATCACTGGCGCGCAGCAGCCCCTTTTGGCAGGCCAGACCGAGGATGCGCTGGGTGTGGGTGTCGGGAAGCATGGCTTGAGCATGTTCCGTTGATTCGTCGAATTCAATAGCTTGACGAAATATAGGAACTATTCGGTGATGGTCAGCGGACTCATCAATCACCACCCGTAGCGGTCGCAGGCGCCACGGTCCGAAAGGAATGTTTCATCAATGAATGGCAAGTAAAGATGTCCATCTTTGACATTACTTGATAATATTCACCCTGTCCTGACTCGTCGATGAGCACCCCATGGGAATGAATGTCAACCTGACGCCTCAACTGGAAGACCTTGTCCGGTCGAAGGTCGCTTCCGGCCTGTACACGTCGGCCAGCGAAGTCGTGCGCGAGGCGCTTCGATTGATGGACGAGCAGGATCGGCTGAGGGACGCAAAGCTCGAACAGTTGCGCAGCGATGTCCGCCAAGGGCTGGCCAGTGGGCCGAGTGAAACCTGGGATGCCGCAGCCGTCAAGAACAAAGCGCGCATCCGACGAGTTGCCAACCCGACAATCGCGTAAATGCCGCAGGTGACGCGTCGGCCTCTTGCAGAGGCCGATATCCTGGAAATCTGGGACTACATCGCCGATGACAATCCTGCCGCCGCCGATCGCTGGGTGGATCAACTCGACGGGCAGTTCCGGATGCTTGCGACTCAGCCGAAGATGGGTCGTGCCCGGGACGAACTGGTGCCGGGTGTGCGCAGTTTTCCGTTTGGGCGGTACGTTGTTTTCTACGTGCCTATCGACAAAGGGATCGATGTCGTTCGCTTGCTGCATGGTGCGCGAGACATCGACGCAGTTTTCCAGCCGGAGAAGTAAGGGCCGGCTCTCGAGGGATCAAGGAGGGACCTTGACACACGGACGATGCATCCCCGATACCCGGTGACGGGCCCGGCGCGCATCAGGGCGAAGATTCTCTTGGCGGCAATGTGGCGATGGATTCCAGACTGGGTAGCCGAACGTGTCAGGCAGGGCAACGACAAGCTGTAGGGGGTATTTCTGGGGGTATCTAAGATTTCGAAAAGTAGGAAAGGCTTATTTCATGCGGGCTAGCGGGCATGATCTGCAAGACGTCCACCCGCCAAGGAAAAAAGCGAGGCCGTTGTAAGTCATTGATTTACAACGGCTTTTTCTGTTTTTGGCGGCTGTTTTGCTATCCGTTTTACGATGCGCTGGTGCTACCCCGAAGGCCTCGTGGTGTAGCAGCAGGTGTAGCAGTTTTGGGCGCCTTTGGGCCCCTGAACGCGCTTCGCTGTTGTCGCTCCGTGAGGTCTCCATTGACCTACCGGAGCACTCATGACAACCCACAATCCTCAGGCCTCGCGCCATGTATTAAACGCCGCCAAGCCATGCGGCAAACTGCCGGCCTACCTGCATCGGCGAGGCAGCACCTACTACTTCAAACGCAAAGTGCCGGCGGATGCCGCAGGCGCGTTTCCAACCTACGGTAAGCAGGTGTGGAAAGCATTGGGCACGCCCTTGTTCGAGAAAGCGAAGGTCATGCTTGCTGTCGAAGTGAGCGAGTTCGACTTCATCCTTGCCCGACATCGGCGCGAACGTGCGGCGAAACCTGCCGGTGTGGCCGACGAGTTTGTGCCCGCACCATCGGCGCTGAGCGCGGCCAAAGCTTCCAGCCCATTCCCCGATGCGCAGGACCTGGAGCGCCACGAACTCTTGCGAACTCTGGAACAAGGCCT
Source organism: Rhodoferax sp. (assembly GCA_043776215.1). GTDB lineage: Bacteria > Pseudomonadota > Gammaproteobacteria > Burkholderiales > Burkholderiaceae_C > CAISIP01. The sequence continues at coordinate 5,361 of JAYVRP010000459.1, forward strand.
GGAACGATTGCGCACCATGACCCAAGGTTCGGTGAGCACACCGCAAATCGCATCGGTCGCGCAGAACGCGCCGGTTACAACTCCAGGCGCTTCCGCTCGCAAGAAAAAAGTCCCCGCACAAAGCCCAACGGTACGCGGAAAAATACCGCTGACGATGATGCATGTATTGGGACTCTGGTGGGCGCATTGGGCGTACCAGCGGTACACCGTGGGCACAGGCGCAAAACGGCTTGTCAGTACGTTGTCCGGACGCTATGATGAAGACACTTTGTCAGGAATCCCCTTTGTGACCACCGCAACACATTCCAAATCCGAACGCATCGATGTGCGCGCCAGTGCGCCCGTCAAGCAACTGCTGCAGGAAGCCGCCCGTGTGTCGCACAAGAACGTGAGTGAGTTCTTGCTGGATGCGGGCATCGTTGCTGCCAATCAGACTCTGGCTGATCGCACCCGCTTTGAATTGACGCCTGAGAAGTGGCGGGAGTTTCATGCGGCGCTGGACCGACCCGTCAGCGGCAAACCGAAGCTACTGGATCTTGTTTCCAAGCCGGGGTTGCTTGGTTGAGTTCACCGGCTTACGAGCCCGTTCGCAAACTGGCCGCTGCAAACGCCGTTGAGTCCTTCGATTGCGGTCAGCCCGCACTCAATCAGTTCTTGCAGCGCTTTGCGCTGGTCAATCAAAAATCCAACAGCGCGCAAACCTAT
>JAYVRP010000460.1:0-1893 GCA_043776215.1 Rhodoferax sp.
CCCGACGACTTGACCACCTGTGCCCACTTGCTGGTCTCGGCGGCGATGAACTGCCCGAGTTGCTCGGGCGTGCCTCCGACCGGGTCCGCGCCCAGCGCCTTGAAACGCTCGATCACGTCGGGCTTCTTGAGGATCTTGTCCACCTCGGCCGACATACGGTTCACGATGGCCAAGGGCGTATTGGCCGGGGCCATCAGCACGAACCACGATTCGGCGGAATATCCCGGCAGGGTCGCGGCAATCGTTGGAACATCCGGCAACTGGCCGTTGCGCTTTTCGCTCGTCACTCCCAGCGCGACCAGTTTGCCGGCGCGGATGTGCGGCATGGCCGAAGGCAAGTTGTCGATCGCCATCTGGATCTGCCCGCCCATCAGATCGAGCAGCATCGGGCCACTGCCGCGGTAGGGAATATGGGTCACGAAAACCCCGGCACGGGTCTTGAACAACTCGGTCGACAGGTGCCCGGTGGTTCCGTTGCCTGGCGAGCCGTACGACAAGCCACCCGGCTTTGCACGCGCCTTGGTGATCAACTCGCTGATGGTCCTGGCGCCCACCCCGGGATGGACCACCAACACATTGGGAACCCGCACCACGAACGACACCGGCATGAAATCCTTTGCCGTGTCGTAGGGCATCCTGGGATAGAGGAACTGGTTGATGGCCTGCGTGCCCGGCGTGCCCATCAAAAACGTGTAGCCGTCCGGTGCCGCCCGGGCGACTTCGGTGGCACCGATGTTGCCGCCCGCACCACCTTTGTTGTCGACCACGAACGTCTGCTTGAGCACCTGCGTGAGTTCCTCGGCCACCAGGCGTGCCGCAATGTCCGTGGTGCCGCCGGCGGTGAACGGCACCACAATACGCACCGGCTTGGCCGGCCAGTCGGTCTGTGCCATCGCCGGCCCGACCAGAATGATGGCCGTAGCCAGCAGAATACTTTTCCGTCGTGTGGTGTGCATGCAATTCTCCGTGATCGATGGGTGAACTAATCCAGCTTGATGCCCAGGTCCACGGCGAGTTTGATCCACACTGGCACGTCGGTCTCCCAGTCGCGGCGTGTCTCGGCCAGATTCTTGGGCTTGTTGGGAATGGCGAAGGCCTCGCGCAGTTTGGCCGCTCGCTCCGTATTGGCGCCCTCGACCGCAACGCGGGACAAGACCTGCAGTACGGCCTCGGGGGTGCCAGCGGGCGCCAGCAAAGGAAGTCCGCCCTCCAGGCGGACCAGACGCCCTTCGACGCCTTGCTCCGCCAATGTGGGTACCTCCGGCAACTTGGGTGAGCGGTAGGAGCCGGTCACACCGATCGGCCGCACCCCGCGCGTTTGCACGGTGGCAAACGACTGGTAACTGCCGATGGCGATCTGCAATTGTCCGGAGGCCAGGTCGACCCACATCGGCGACTCGCCCCGGTAATGCACCGAGACGATCTTGGTCCCATGGGCGCGGTTGGTCTGGTCGGCCACCATGTGCGGATACGAGCCCGGCGCATAGGTGCCCATCGAGGTCTGGTTGGTCTTGGCGTACTCGATGAACTCGCGCATGGTGCGCACCGGCAGCTTCTCCGGCACACCCACCACCAGCGGCCCGGACGGAAACAGCGTGATCGGCGTGAGGTCCTTGTCCAGGTTGTACGGCAGCTTGGCGTACAACACGCGGTTTTGCCACACTGTGCCCGAGGTGGTCATCAGCAGCGTGGTGCCATCGGCGGGGGACTTGGCCACCAGGTCGATACCGATGATGGCGCCGGCGCCGGGCTTGTTTTCGACCACACACGGCACACCCAGCTTCGCCGTGATCTGCTCCGCGTACATGCGGGCATACGCGTCGGTCAGCCCGCCGGGCGGGAAGGCCACGATGATGCGGATCGGTTTGGTGGGCCATTTCGCCGCTTGCGCGA
>JAYVRP010000461.1:0-6054 GCA_043776215.1 Rhodoferax sp.
TCGTATATCGCCTCCATGCCCAGGTCCGCAAATCCGACGACCTTGGCCGTCTTGATGGCCTTGCTCACGAGATAGGCGGCGCCGCCCACGGCCATCAGGTAGGCGCTTTTGTGTTTGCGGATCGCCTCGATGGCTGCAGGGCCGCGTTCGGCCTTGCCGATCATGCTGATCAGGCCGGTCTGCGCCAGCATCATCTCGGTGAACTTGTCCATGCGTGTGGCCGTGGTCGGGCCTGCCGGACCCACCGCCTCGTTGCGCACCGGATCGACCGGGCCCACGTAATAGATGGTGCGGTTGGTGAAGTCGACCGGGAGTTTTTCCCCTTTGGCCAGCATGTCCTGGATGCGTTTGTGCGCGGCGTCCCGTCCTGTCAGCATTTTTCCGCTGAGCAACAGCGTGTCGCCGGCTTTCCAGCTCGCAATCTCGGCGCGGGAGAGTGTGTTCAGGTCGACCTTGCGGCTCTTCTGGTAATCCGGCGCCCAATGCACATCGGGCCACAGGCTCAGGGAGGGTGGGTCCATGTAGACCGGGCCACTACCATCCATGACGAAGTGGGCGTGGCGGGTGGCCGCGCAATTGGGGATCATCGCCACCGGTTTGCCGGCCGCGTGTGTGGGGTACATGTTGATCTTCACGTCCAGCACGGTGGTCAGGCCGCCCAGACCCTGGGCACCGATACCCAGCGCGTTGACCTTGTCGAACAACTCGATACGCAGTTCCTCGGTCTTGTTCTTCGGCCCACGCTGCTGCAGCTCGTACATGTCGATGTCTTCCATCAGCGCCTGCTTGGCCAGCAGCACGGCTTTCTCGGCGGTACCACCGATACCGATGCCCAGCATGCCCGGCGGGCACCAGCCGGCCCCCATGGTCGGCACCGTCTTGAGCACCCAATCAACCACCGAATCGGAGGGGTTGAGCATCACCAGCTTGGACTTGTTTTCCGACCCGCCACCTTTGGCGGCCACTGTGATGTCCAGCTTGTTGCCAGCCACGATCTCCACGTTGATTACCGCCGGCGTGTTGTCTTTGGTGTTCTTGCGCTCGAATTGGGGATCGGCCACGATCGATGCTCGCAGCGTATTGTCCGGGTGCTTGTAGCCCTGTCGGACGCCTTCGTTGATGGCGTCTTCAAGCGTGCCGGTGAAGCCTTCCAGCCGCACATCCATGCCGATTTTCAGGAACACGTTGACGATGCCCGTGTCCTGGCAGATCGGGCGATGTCCTTCCGCACTCATGCGCGAATTTGTCAGGATCTGGGCTATCGCGTCCTTGGCCGCCGGGCTCTGTTCGCGCGCATACGCGCGGGCCAGGTGGGCAATGTAGTCGGCCGGATGGTAGTAGCTGATGAACTGCAGCGACGCCGCGATGGACTCGATCAGGTCAGCTTGGCGGATGGACGTGATAGGCATGGGGACTCTCTTGGTATGGGGCGGTGAAGTGTCGTCCAGTTTACCCAACCCCTGTCCAGGAGCCGGATCGTTTGATGAGGGTGTTTCGCCGTAAGCCGGGGCGTCAGCGTACGGCCGCCTGCTGCGTCGTGAGGGCGTTGGCGGTGGCCGGCGCAGCCTTGTTCAGCTTGGGTTGCGGGTGCCAGCCTTGTACCAGCAAAAGAGCCGCAAAACCCAGTACATATCCCACCACCACATGCCACCCGCCGCGCAGCCAGGCGCCCACGCTTTTGGCTTGCGGATACATGTTGGAAAGTGCCACGCCGGCACTGGAGCCGAACCAGATCATGCTGCCACCAAATCCGACGGCGTAAGCCAGAAACCCCCAGTCGAAGCCTCCTTGCTTCAACGCGAGTTCAGTGAGGGGGATGTTGTCAAACACTGCCGACACAAACCCGAGGCCCAGTGCACTTTGCCAACTGGCGGGGGGAAGTTTCTCTACGGGCATCAGGGACGCACAAACCACAAGTGACAACAGGAACACCGAACCCCTGAACGCGCCGGGTACCAGGCTCCAGGTGGGCTTGCGGTAACCCGCTGTGGCCAGCAGCACAACCCAGACTGTGATCCCCAGCACTGGCCAGTGGTCCAGAACTGCTGGGAAATACAGATTGCAAATCACGTTGGCCAAAACAGCTGCGACCAGCATCGATACGCAGATGGCCAGGCGCCCGAAGTCGGCGCGGGCTGCAGGATCCGCATCTTTCGTGATCGGTGCATGTGCGTGTTGCTGCCGGGCCGCAATGATCCCGAAAAACAGTAGCGCAACCACAGCACCCACATAGGCTTCAAATACCTGAAGCGGGCTGACGCCATCGATCCACATCATGGTGGTGGTGGTGTCGCCCACGACACTGCCGGCTCCCCCCCCGTTGGATGCAGCCACGATGGCCGCCAGATAACCGATGTGCAATTTGTGCCGGAACACGACGCCCGCCACAGTGCCGCCAATGAGTGCCGCAGCGATGTTGTCGAGAAATGCCGATAACACGAACACCATGACAAGAAGAACAAACCCGCCCATCCAGCCATCGGGCAAGTATTTAGGGGCGAGCTTCGGCAACTCGCTGCGTTCGAAATGATCGGCCAGCAACGCGAATCCAACCAATAGTCCCAGCAGATTGGTGAGCAGGACCGCCTCATGCCCCATATGGCTGACCAGCCCAGCGAAACCGGGCCCAGTCTTGAAACCGGTCAAGGCCAATTTGTAGGCCACGATCACAGCCAGCCCAGTGACGGCAACTTTGAGTGTCTGCTCGTGCATCATTGCCACGCCGAGCAAGGTCAGGGCAAACAGGATGAAATCGACCGGAATCCCGAGGAAGCTGCGGCCGCTTGCATCGGTGCTGCTGGCGGCAATCGCAACCAGGGCTGCAAGAAGCAGCAGTCCGGAATTGATCAGGGTTTGCTTGTGGTGATTCTTTGGATGGTGGGGCATCGGGTCTCCAGCGATGGCGGCTGTTTCGCCTGTTTGAATGGAAAATGCGCCGCGTCAGTGGCCGCCGCTGGATGAAGCTGCACCAGTGTGCAGCATCAGCCGGTCGGTCATCGCGATGGCCAACGCCGACAGCAGAAACACCACATGGATGATCGTCTGCCACATCAGCACCTTCACATCGTAGTTGGCCGCGTTGATGAAGGTCTTGAGCAGGTGAATCGACGAGATGCCGATGATGGCGGTGGCAAGTTTCACTTTCAGCACCGAGGCGTTGACATGGCTGAGCCACTCGGGTTGGTCCGGGTGTTCCTCCAGGTTCATGCGGCTGACGAAAGTCTCGTAGCCACCGACGATCACCATGATCAACAGGTTCGAAATCATCACCACGTCGATCAGCGCCAGCACCACCAGCATGATGATGGTTTCGTTGAGCGCGCTGACCTGGTAGTCGGCCCTGTAGCCAATACTGGTCACCAGCGCCTGGAGCGAGGCCTGGCTGCCAAACGCGGCCTCCAGCAAGTGCACCAATTCGATCCAGAAGTGAAATACATAGACGGCCTGAGCGGCAATCAAACCCAGATACAGTGGCAACTGCAGCCAGCGACTGGAAAAGATGAAGGCGGCGATCAGCCCCAACTTGGGTTTGGCGCGGGCGGATGTTTCGTTCATGGAGTCCTGTTGACGTTTCTTGCGTGGCAATAATTGTAGGCGGGGCATGACGCCAGTCCGGGCAGCGCGAGGCCCACAGGTCACTTCCGTCAGTGCCTTGTAAGTGGCTGACGCGACAGTTCGGGCTGTAGGATATCTGTCAAACCAAGTTGAGGAGACAAACCGATGAGCACAATTGAGTCAGTCCTGGTGGAAAACCGCGTATTCCCGCCAAGTGAGGCTACCGTCAAGGCCGCACGCATTTCCGGCATGGGTGCCTATGACGCCCTCTGCGCCGAGGCCGACAAGGATTTCGAAGGCTTTTGGGCCAGGCTGGCACGCGACAACGTCGTATGGAGCAAGCCATTCACGCGCACGCTGGACGAATCCAATGCGCCGTTCTACCAATGGTTTGACGACGGCGAATTGAATGCCAGTGCCAATTGCCTGGACAAACACATGGGCACGCCGGTCGAGAACAAGACCGCCGTGATCTTCGAGTCCGACGACGGCAATGTCACCCGCACCAGTTACCGCGAGTTGCTCACGCGTGTGAGCCAATTTGCCAATGCACTGAAGGCAGACGGCATCCGCAAAGGCGACCGCGTCCTGATCTACATGCCCATGACGCTCGAAGGCGTGATCGCCATGCAGGCGTGTGCGCGTATCGGGGCCACCCACAGTGTGGTGTTCGGTGGGTTTTCCGCCAAGGCCTTGCAGGAGCGCATCATTGACGCTGGCGCCGTGGCGGTCATCACGTCCAACTACCAGATGCGTGGCGGGCGTGAATTACCGCTCAAGGCCATCGTCGACGAGGGCCTGGCGATGGGAGGCTGCGAGTCGATCAAGACCGTGTTCGTCTATGAGCGCACACCAAGCGCGTGCAACATGGTGGCGGGGCGCGACAAGACATTCGCCGAAGCGCTGGTGGGCCAGAGCAGCGACTGCGCGCCAGTGGCCGTGGGCGCCGAGCATCCCTTGTTTGTCCTGTATACGTCTGGCTCCACCGGCAAACCCAAGGGTGTGCAGCATTCCACTGGCGGTTACCTGCTGTGGGCCAAGCTCACGATGGACTGGACCTTCGACCTGCAGAGCTCCGATGTGTTCTGGTGCACGGCCGATATCGGCTGGATCACCGGTCACACCTACGTGGCGTATGGCCCGCTGGCGGCGGGTGCCACCCAGATCATCTTTGAAGGTGTTCCCACTTATCCGAACGCCGGGCGCTTCTGGCAGATGATCGAGCGCCACCAGTGCACGATTTTCTACACCGCGCCAACAGCCATCCGCTCCTTGATCAAGGCGGCCGAGGGCGACCCCAAAGTGCACCCGGACCGCTACAACCTCAAGAGCCTGCGTATCCTCGGGTCGGTCGGAGAGCCGATCAACCCGGAAGCCTGGATGTGGTACTACAAGAACGTAGGCGGCGAACGTTGCCCGATCGTGGACACCTTCTGGCAGACGGAAACCGGCGGACACATGATGACACCACTGCCCGGAGCGACACCGCTGGTGCCAGGTAGTTGCACCTTGCCGCTGCCCGGCATCATGGCTGCCATCGTGGACGAGGTCGGCCACGACATACCCAACGGAACAGGGGGCATCCTGGTCGTGAAGCGGCCGTGGCCGTCCATGATCCGCACCATCTGGAACGACCCCGAACGCTTCAAGAAGTCGTATTTCCCCGAAGAGATGGGCGGCACGCTTTACCTGGCGGGCGATGGTGCGGTGCGAAGTGTTGACCGTGGTTACTTTCGTATTACCGGGCGCATCGACGACGTGCTGAATGTATCGGGACATCGCCTGGGCACGATGGAGATCGAGTCTGCACTGGTTTCCCACACCGCCCTGGTGGCGGAAGCAGCCGTGGTGGGGCGCCCGGACGACTTGACCGGCGAGGCGGTATGCGCATTTGTGGTGCTGAAGGGTGCGCGCCCGTCCGGCGATGCGGCCAAGGCCATGGCCAAGGAATTGCGCGACTGGGTCGCCAAGGAAATTGGCCCTATCGCCAAACCCAAGGAAATCCGGTTTGCCGAGAACCTGCCCAAGACACGCTCCGGCAAGATCATGCGCCGCTTGCTGCGCTCGATCGCCAAGGGTGAGGCGGTAACCCAGGACACGTCGACGCTCGAAAACCCGGCCATACTGGACCAGCTGGGTCAGGCCTGGTAATACTCGGTAAGGCGCATTCGCCCGATTCACCGCCATGCCTTGTTCAGGCGCTGCGGCACAAAAAAAACCCGCCAAGGCGGGTCTTTTTTCGGGCGGGAAACTTTCCTACTTGAGGCTCAACACCCACGCGGCCAGTTTCTTGGCTTCCGCCTCGTTCACCTGCGTATTGGCGGGCATTGGTACCGCACCAAACACGCCCGAGCCGCCCTTGAGAATCTTGGCGGCAAGTTTATCGACCGCATCCTTTTGCCCGGCATATTTGGTGGCCACTTCCTTGTAGCCCGGGCCGACCACTTTTTTCTCGATCGCATGGCACGTCATGCAATTCTTGGCCGTGGCCAATGCCTG
>JAYVRP010000462.1:0-6045 GCA_043776215.1 Rhodoferax sp.
GGCTCGTTCCAGGACAGGTCGGACAGGTGCACAAGGCCGTCGATGCCGGCGGCCAGGCCGACGAACACGCCGAAGTCGGTGATCGACTTGATCGGGCCCTTGACGCGGTCGCCGCGCTTGGTGTTCTGCGCGAATTCCTGCCAGGGGTTGGCCTTGCACTGCTTCATGCCCAGCGAGATGCGGCGCTTGTCTTCGTCGATCTCCAGCACCATGACTTCGACCTCGTCGCCCAGGGCAACGATCTTGGACGGAGCGACGTTCTTGTTGGTCCAGTCCATTTCGGAGACGTGCACCAGGCCTTCGATGCCGGGCTCGAGTTCCACGAACGCGCCGTAGTCGGCGATGTTGGTGATCTTGCCGAACATGCGCGTGCCCTGCGGGTAGCGGCGGTTGACACCCATCCACGGGTCGTCGCCCATTTGCTTCAGGCCCAGCGAGACACGGTTCTTCTCGGTGTCGAACTTGAGGATCTTGGCGGTGATTTCCTGCCCTGCGGTGACCACTTCGCTCGGATGGCGAACACGGCGCCAGGCCATGTCGGTGATGTGCAGCAGGCCGTCGATGCCGCCGAGGTCGACGAATGCGCCGTACTCGGTGATGTTCTTGACCACGCCATGAACAATCGAACCTTCCTTGAGGGTCTGCATCAGCTTGGCGCGTTCTTCGCCCATGCTGGCTTCGACCACTGCACGGCGCGACAACACGACGTTGTTGCGCTTGCGATCGAGCTTGATGACCTTGAATTCCATGGTCTTGTTCTCGTACGGAGACAAGTCCTTGGTGGGGCGGGTGTCGACCAGCGAACCGGGCAGGAAGGCGCGGATGCCATTGACCAGAACGGTCAGGCCCCCCTTGACTTTGCCGCTGGTGGTGCCGGTGACGAATTCGCCGGACTCCAGCGATTTTTCGAGTGACATCCAGGAGGCCAGGCGCTTGGCAGTGTCGCGGCTGACGATGGTGTCGCCGTAGCCGTTTTCCATGGCGACGATGGCCACGGAGACAAATTCCCCTACCTGGACTTCGAGTTCGCCCTTGTCGCTCTTGAATTCGGACAGAGGCACATAGGCCTCGGACTTCAGGCCGGCATTGACAACGACAAAGCTGTGTTCGATACGCACCACTTCAGCCGTGACGACCTCGCCGATGCGGGTCTCCGAGCGTTTCTGGGATTCTTCAAATAAGTCGGCAAAAGATTCAGACATTCTGTTTTGCGGATGAACCGCGGGTTAAGTTGTTGAACCACACAACCAGTGCGCCAAGGACGGCGCGAAGGGAGTCGTGTGGACCAAGGCAAGAGCCGGGGCTCCTACCTGACTGCCAACAGCCACGATGCAAAACTCACGCCTTGCGAAACGGCTGCCTGCTTTGCCACCAGCCCAACACCAGATCGACGGATTCTTCAACCGTCAGGTCCGAGTTGTCCAGAAGCAGAGCATCCTGCGCGGGTTTCAAAGGTGCGGCGCTACGGGAGGAATCCCGTGCGTCGCGCGCTTCCAAATCGGCGCGAAGAGCGGCGAGTGTAGTTGAAATGCCCTTTGAAATCAATTGTTTATGGCGTCTTTCGGCGCGCCGTGCGACGCTGGCCGTGAGATACACCTTGAGCCGGGCTTGCGGAAATATCACCGTACCCATATCGCGGCCATCCGCGACCAGTCCCGGTAGCCGCTGGCGGGCATGCTGCAGGTTGATCAGCGCTGTACGAACAGTGGGCAAGGTTGAGACGCGCGACGCGTTCATCCCCATGGTTTCACTACGCACGAGGTCGCTGACGTCTTCGCCTCCCAGGAAGATCTGCCCTGGTCCGAAGTGGATGTCGAGCTGGCCGACCATGGCGGCGATGGCTTCTTCGCCCAGGGCATCCAGGCTGATGCCGGCTCGGGTCGCCGCCAACGCCGTGACGCGGTACAGCGCGCCGGAGTCAAGAAAATGGTAGCCGAGCCTGCGCGCCAGCTCAGCGGCCAGGGTTCCTTTGCCGGAGGCGGTCGGGCCATCCACGCAGATCACCGGAACCTCTGCCAGCGGCGTCTGCACCACGGAGAACAGGGTCTCGAAATAGTCAGGGTAGGTCTTTGCGACGCATTTGGGATCCTCGATCCGTACCGGCAAGCCGGCCGGATTGAATGCCAGAAGTGACATGCACATGGCCATGCGGTGGTCGTCGTAGGTGTGCACACTCGCGCTGCGCCAATGGGCGATCGAGGCCGGTGGCGTGACACGAATGAAATCCGCGCCTTCTTCCACGACGGCACCGAACTTGCGCAACTCGCACGCCATGGCGGCGATGCGATCAGTTTCCTTGACCCGCCAACTGGCGATGTTGCGCAGGGTGCTGCTGCCATTGGCGTACAGGGCCATCACCGCCAGGGTCATGGCGGCGTCCGGCATATGGTTGCAGTCGAGGTCGATGGCCTGCAAGGCTTGTCCGTCGGCCAAATCGCCGCGCGACACTTGCAGCCAGTTCGGGCCACTGTCAATGCGGGCACCCATCAGCCGCGCCGCTTCGACGAAGCGGATGTCGCCCTGAATGGAGTCTGAGCCCACCCCATGGATGCGCAGCTGCGGCCCGCTCGATGGCGCAATGGCACCCAGGGCAATGAAGTAGCTCGCCGACGAGGCGTCCGCTTCGACATGCAACACACCCGGGGTGCGCAGTTGGCTGCCGGCAGGAATGACGAACCGCTGCCAGCCCTCGCGGCGGACCTGTACGCCGAAACGCGCCAGCAGATTCAAGGTGATCTCGACGTAGGGGCGCGAGATCAGCGTTCCCTGGACTTCGATGACGATGTCGTCGTGCGCCACGAGCGGCAGGGCCATCAAGAGGGCGGTCAGGAACTGGCTCGACACATCGCCACGGACCTTGATCGGGGCGGCCAGGGACAGTACCGGTGCGCCGATGTGCAAGGGAGGGTATCCGTCCTTCTCCAGGTAGTCGACGGCACAGCCGAGTTGGCGCAAGGCGTCGACCAGGTCTGCGATGGGGCGCTCGTGCATGCGCGCGACGCCACGCAACTCGAAGTCACCGCCCAGCACGGCAAGTGCTGCGGTCAGCGGCCGAATCGCCGTGCCGGCATTGCCCATGAACAACGCGGCCTGACGTTGTTGGGGTACACCACCCAGCCCGGTGACGGTGACGGTGTTCCCGTCCAGTTTGAGCTCGCATCCCAGCACACGCAGTGCCTCCAGCATGACGCGCGTGTCGTCGGAATCCAGCAGATCGTGCAAGGTGGTGGTGCCGTGGCTCAGCGCCGACAGCAGCAACAGGCGATTGGAAATGCTTTTGGAGCCCGGCAGCACGACTTCGCCGCCCGTGCTGGTCAAGTGCGGGATGTCCAGAAACTCGGTTGCGAACATTACTTTTGCTGCCGCGCCATGCTCCAGTTCGCACGCGTGGCGCTGGCGTTTTCGAACTGCTCGAGCAGGGCCTCGCCGTTGCCGCTGGAGATCATCAGCTCGAGTGCCTGCAGGTTGCGCTGGAACATCCTGCACTGGTTCAGCAACTCTTCACGGTTGGACAACATGATGTCGCGCCACATCGTCGGGTCGGAGGCCGCGATGCGACTGAAATCCCGAAAACCCGGCCCCGCCAGAGAAAGGAAATCCTTGCCCATCGGCTGGCCGGAAATCGAATTCATCAGCGCAAACGCAATCAAGTGCGGCAGGTGGCTGATGGCGGCAAAGGCGGAGTCATGCGCCTCGGGTGTCATCTTGACCACGCGGCAGCCCAGCGCCGACCAGACGTCGACGGCTTTCTGCAGTTGCACCACATTCGTCCGATCAATCGGCGTGAGCACGACCTGGCGCCCCATATAAAGATCGGCGTCGGCGTTTTCCACCCCGGAAAGTTCCTTGCCGGCGATCGGATGGGCGGGGACGAAGCAGTCCACCTGCTCGCGCAAGGAACGCCGCGCGGCATCGATCACATCGCGTTTAGTGGAGCCGACGTCCATGATCAGCATGGAGGGTGTGACCAGGTGCTTGATCGATTTGAAGGTGGCCTCTGTGGACGCGACTGGCACCGCGATCAGGACGATGTCCGCACCACTCACCGCCAGCAACGCAGAGGGCGCCTCTACGTCGATCACCCCCATCTGCCGCGCCCGATCCGTGGTGGAGGGTGATTTGCTGTAACCCACGACACGTTTGACCAGGCCGGCACGCTTGAGTGCCAGTGCGAAAGACCCGCCCATCAAACCGCAGCCGATCAGGCCCAACTGTTCAAACATCACTGTTCTCCCACCGGGTAGGACCCCAGCACCTTGTAGAACGCGCAAATACCTTGCAGGTCCTTCAGTGCCTGCGCGATATGGGGCTGGGAGGGATGCCCCTGAATATCGAGGTAGAAGTAATACTCCCATTGCCCGGAACGGGCCGGCCGGGATTCAAAGCGCGTCATCGACACCCCGTGTTGCTTGAGCGGAACAAGCAGGTCGTGCAGCGCGCCCGGGCGATTTGGAACCGACACGATCAGGCTGACACAGTCGTGCCCGGTGGCAGCGGGCACCTGCATTTGGTGCGGAAGACACACCACGGCAAACCGGGTGCGATTGAAGGCGTCATCCTGGACCGCATGGGCTGCGATATACAGGCCGAATTCCGACGCCGCGCGGTCGCTGGCAATACCAGCCCATGCGGGGTTTGTTGTCGCCAGGCGGGCCCCTTCCGCATTGCTGGAGGCAGTGCGTCGCTCGACGCCGGGAAGGTGGGTGTTGAGCCATCCCTGGCACTGGGCCAACGCCTGCGGGTGGGCGTAAATGGCCTCGATGCCGACCAGCGACTCCGATTGCCGAAGCAGGTTGTGCCGCACCAGCAAACTGGTTTCACCCACCACCTGAAGCGGCGTGTTGAGGAACAGGTCCAGAGACCGCGAAATGACACCTTCAGTCGAGTTCTCGACTGGTACAACGCCGAATTCGGCACTGCCGGAGGCCGCCGCCCGAAACACCTCGTCGATACTGCTGCACGGTACACGCTCAATGCTGGAGCCGAAAAACTGCAGCGCGGCCTGCTCGCTGAAGGTTCCCGCAGGGCCGAGGAAGGCGACCCGTTGGGCGGCTTCCAGTGCCCGGCAGGCGGACATGATTTCGCGCCAGACGTTGGCCACGGAGGCGTCCTTGATCGGACCGGCGTTGCGGGCCTGCAAGCCACGAATAACCTCCGCCTCGCGCTCCGGCCGGAAAATGGGAGAGCCCTCTGCACGTTTGAGTTGCCCGACTTCATTGGCCAACGCCGCGCGCTGGTTCAGCAGGTCCAGCAAGTGCGCATCCATGGCGTCGATCTGCTGGCGTAGTTCTGGAAGCGTCTTGGTCATGTGGCTGGCGGGGTGTCGTGCTCTGTTGGCTCAGGCCATCGTGCGTTCAAATTCTCGCATGTACGCCACGAGTGCCTCGACGCCCACAAGGGGCATCGCGTTGTAGATGCTGGCGCGCATGCCACCGACCGACTTGTGCCCCTTGAGCGAGAGCAATCCGTGGCTGGCTGCACCAGCCAGAAATGCGCCATTGCGGGATTCGTCCTTCAGGAAGAAGGGCACATTCATGCGCGAACGACAAGCTGCGGCCACTCTGTTTTCATACAGTTGCGAGCGGTCGATGGCCTCATACAGTAGCTGTGCCTTGGCGATATTGCGCGCCTCCATGGCGGCGATACCACCCTGGCGCTTGAGCCATGCAAAAACGAGGCCTGCCACATAGATCGCGTAGGTGGGCGGTGTGTTGTACATCGACTGGTTGTCGGCCACCAGCCGGTAGTTGAACGCGCTGGGGCAGATCGGCAATGCGTGACCGAGCAGGTCCTCCCGAACCACCACCACTGTCAAACCCGCAGGCCCGAGGTTTTTCTGGGCGCCGGCAAACGCCAGGCCAACCCGTGCCCAGTCGACCGAACGGGAGGCGACGTGAGACGAAAAATCGATGACCAGCGGCGCGTCACTGCCCAACGCCCGCAAGTCCGGCAGTTCATGGAACTCCACGCCGTGGATGGTTTCATTGGTACATACATGGACGTAACTCGCGCCCGGTTGCAGTCTCCAGCTAGCAGGAGGCGGCA
>JAYVRP010000463.1:0-6032 GCA_043776215.1 Rhodoferax sp.
AACGGCGTCATCGCCACCAGAACCACCAAGGCCATCAACACCACCAGCCCCCGCATCAGGCCAAACACAGCCCCCAGGGCCCGGTCTGCCGGCCGAAGCCCTGCCACCTGGAACAATTTGCCGATCAACCAGATCAACAAACTGCCCGCGAACACCGCCAGCACGAACACCAGCACAAAACCCGCCGCATAACGCACCACCTCGGTGGCGCCGGCCATCGGCAACTTCTGCGCCACGACCGGGGCCAGCCATTGGGCCAGCACAAATGCCGCCACCCAGTTGGCCAGCGAAAGCACTTCGTAGACCAGGCCACGCCATGCCCCGAGCAGCAGGGAGACCGCCAAAACACCTGCAAAAATCCAGTCAAGAAGGGCCATGCTGCCGCGCCGGGCTACAAACTGAGGATCGCAGCCGAAAGGCCCAGCTTCTTGATCTTGTCGGCAATATGCGTGGCCTCGACCTTGTCGGCATACGGGCCGACACGCACCCGGATGCGGCTACCCTCCTTGGTCTCGACCACCTGGGTGTACGTTTTCAGGCCCAACGCCTCCACCTTGCGGCGCACCTCGCGCACCTTGTCGGCATCGGAAAACGCACCCACTTGCACGACAAAACGGCCCTCGGTCGCCGGCGCCTTGGGTGCGGCCTCTTTGCCTTCCAGCAATGCACGGGCCTTGCTTGCATCCGCTGCCGAGGACACGGTCGCGGCGGGTGCGGTTGGTGCTGACTTCGAGGCAGTAGTGACAGGCGCAGTGGCTGGCGTCGTTTCAATCAGGGGAGCGGGGGCGGGGGCTGCAACTGGGGCCACGGGCTGGATCGCAGCTGGCGGCGCAACCACGGCGCCCGCGACCGGCGCAGCAGAGATGGTTGGAGTCGCCGGCGGCGCTACCAACGCAGGGACTTTGGCCTTGTCCGGTATCACGATGGGCAGGTCCACCGGGATCGGCCGCGGCTGGTTGTCAAAGAAAAGTGGGAATCCGATCACACCCGCAAGCACCAAAACCGCTGCACCGATCAGCCGGTGGATGGCGCTCCTGCGCAGTGCTTCCACAGTGGGGGGAGGTGCGACCGGAACAGACTGCTCGTCGCGCCCTTTTCGGTGCTGGAATATGGCCATGGGCGGGACTTAGGGATTCATGTGTTTGGACGCCAGGCGCGGTACACCGTCCTTCATAACGCCACCCACGGTGTAGAACGATCCAAACACCACAATTCTATCAGCCGGGTCTGCCACAGCCACGGCCGCCTGCAACGCCAGGGCAGGGTCGCCGAACGCCTGCGCCCCGGTGTCGGCACGCTTGTTGAGACTGCGCCACTGCGCGATCAGCCGCTGCGCACTCTGTGCCCGCGCGGTCGGCAAATCGGTGAAATACCAGCGGTCAATGATCGGGTTGACACGCGCGAACATCAGGGCCAGGTCTTTGTCGGCCATGGCGCCAAAAACGGCATGGGTGGTGGGGAAGAAGCCCATGGCATCCAGATTGGCCGCCAGCGCCGCCACCGAATGCGGATTGTGCGCAACGTCGAGCACCAGCGTCGGTTGCCCCGGAACAATCTGGAACCGCCCCGGCAACTCCACCGTGGACAGACCGCTGCGCACGGCCTGCGCCGTCACTGGCAAGCTCTCGTGCAGCGCCGCGAGTGCCGCCAGTACACCGCTGGCGTTGACAAGCTGGTTGGCACCCCGCAAGGCGGGGTAGGCCAGGCCCGCGTAACGCCGGTCACGCCCGCGCCAGGCCCACTGCTGTTTGTCGCCCGAGAAATTGAAATCTACCCCGATACGCCACAGGTCGGCGTCAATTTCCCGCGCCCGGTCAAGCACACTTTGAGGCGGAACAGGGTCGCTCACCACCACCGGCCGCCCGGTGCGCATGATGCCGGCCTTTTCATACCCGATGCTTTCGCGGTCGGGCCCGAGAAACTCCATGTGGTCCAGGTCAATGCTGGTGATCACCGCGCAATCCGGCTCGATGATGTTGACTGCGTCGAGCCGCCCTCCCAATCCGACCTCCAGCACCACAACATCGAGTCTGGCGCGCACCATGACATCGAGGATGGCCAGTGTGGAGAACTCGAAGTAGGTCAGCGACACCGCCGGCTGCGACTGGCAGCGGGCACGCTCCACGCGTTCAAATGCAGCCACCAACTCGTCCACCTGGACCGGCTCACCCGACAGGCGTAAGCGCTCTTCAAAATGCACCAGGTGCGGCGACGTGTAGACACCTGTGCGATAACCCGCATGGCCCAGGATGGCCTCCAGCATGGCACAGGTCGAACCCTTGCCATTGGTGCCCGCAACCGTAATGACCGGGCAGTCGAATTGCAGTGCCAGTCGCTGGGCCACGGCACGCACGCGGTCGAGCCCCAGTTCAATGTTCTTGGGATGCAGCCGCTCGCAATGGTCGAGCCAATCGGTGAGGGATTTCATACTGGCCGCTATTGTCGCCCACCACTGTTGCGGCATGATATCGGCCATGCCAAACGCCACCACCATCCTGTACGGCATCCGCAACTGCGATAACGTCCAACGTGCCCGCCAGTGGCTGGACGACCACCAGGCGAACTACCTGTTCCATGATTTCAAAGTGCAAGGCGTACCGGCTGCCGCGCTGGATGGGTGGCTGGCCGCCGTTGGCTGGGAAGTACTGGTCAATCGCAAGGGCACGACCTGGCGCAAGCTGGGCGATGCGGCCCGGGAGGCGGTCACAGATGCAGTCAGCGCGCGCGCCCTGATGCTGGCCGCGCCAAGCGTGATCAAACGCCCGGTCGTCGTATGGGCGGACAAGGCGTCCGGCGGCATCACGGTCGGCTTCGACGCGGCCGCGTGGGCGGCGCGTCTGCACCGGCCCGGCCCCTGACCCTTGGCCTAAAATTCTCCTTTCGCCCCGGCCGGAGCCCGCGCGACGCCAGGACGAACACATCCCACCTGCCGCGCTCCCTCCCGGGAACACGGCAACCAACCACGAAAGCACGACAGTTCATGACGACAGACAAGATCGACGGCGTGTCCGTCACGACCAAGGCGAGTGTCTACTTTGACGGCAAGTGCGTCAGCCATAGCATCACCTTTGCCGATGGCAGCCGCAAATCGGTCGGCGTGGTGCTGCCGTCCACGCTGACATTTCGCACGGGTGCACCGGAAATCATGGAGTGCGTGGGCGGGGCCTGCGACTACCGGCTGGCAGGCACCGACGACTGGGTCCGGTCGTCCGCAGGCGACAAGTTCAGCGTAGGCGGCAATACCAGCTTTGACATCCGGGTGACCGAGCCCTACCACTACATTTGCCACTACGCCTGAAGCAGGACACCGCACCATGGCCATCATTCTTCAACACCTTCCCGTCGGCCAGAAAGTCGGCATCGCATTCTCCGGCGGCCTGGACACCAGTGCGGCCCTGCACTGGATGCGCAACAAGGGTGCCATACCCTACGCCTACACCGCCAACCTTGGGCAACCCGACGAACCAGACTACGACGACATTCCGCGCAAAGCAATGCAATACGGTGCACAAGCGGCCCGGCTGGTCGATTGCCGCAATCAGCTTGCCACCGAAGGGATCGCCGCGCTGCAAAGCGGCGCCTTCCACATTTCCACCGCTGGCGTGACGTACTTCAACACCACACCTCTGGGGCGGGCCGTAACCGGCACCATGCTGGTCGCCGCCATGAAGGAGGACGACGTCAACATATGGGGCGATGGAAGTACGTTCAAAGGCAATGACATCGAGCGCTTTTACCGCTACGGTCTGTTGACCAACCCGGGGCTCAAGATCTACAAACCGTGGCTCGACCAACTCTTCATCGATGAACTCGGTGGCCGCGCCGAGATGTCTGCATTCATGACCCAGGCAGGCTTCGGCTACAAGATGTCCGCCGAAAAGGCCTACTCGACGGACTCCAATATGTTGGGCGCCACGCATGAGGCCAAGGACCTGGAGCACCTGACCAGCGGCATGAAGATTGTCCAACCCATCATGGGCGTGGCATTCTGGCGTGACGACGTCGACGTCCAGCGCGAAGAGGTCACCGTGCGTTTCGAGGAAGGCCACCCCGTCGCCCTCAATGGCGTCAGTTTCGGCAACCTGACCGACCTGATCCTGGAGGCCAACCGCATTGGCGGGCGCCACGGCCTGGGCATGAGCGACCAGATCGAAAACCGCATCATCGAAGCCAAGAGCCGGGGGATTTACGAAGCCCCGGGCCTGGCGCTGCTGTTCATTGCCTATGAGCGGCTGGTCACCGGCATCCACAACGAGGACACGATCGAGCAGTACCGCGACCACGGCAGAAAGCTTGGCCGCCTGCTCTACCAGGGCCGCTGGTTCGATCCGCAAGCCATCATGTTGCGCGAAACCGCCCAGCGCTGGGTTGCGCGCGCCGTCACCGGGGAAGTCACCGTGGAACTGCGCCGCGGCAACGACTATTCCATCCTGAACACTGATTCACCCAACCTGACTTACCACCCGGAACGGCTCACGATGGAAAAAGGGGAGTCGATGTTCTCGCCGCAGGACCGGATCGGGCAACTCACGATGCGCAACCTGGACATCACGGACACGCGACAAAAGCTGGGCATCTACGCCAGGACCGGCTTGCTCTCGCTGGGCGGTGGCACGGACCTGCTCAGTTTCACCGGTGACAAGAAGAACTGAAAGAGACCTACGCGTGCGCCGATACGCTCAGGCGCGGGGCACCACCCGTCACACCACCACCGGCTCCGGCTCCAGCATGATGCCAAATCGCTCGTAGACACTGGTCTGGATCGCCCGGGCCAGGGTCATCACTTCACCTCCGGTGGCCTGACCCCGATTCACCAGCACCAGGGCCTGGCGCTCGTACACCGCTGCCTGACCCACTGCCTTGCCCTTCCAGCCGCAGGCCTCGATCAACCAGCCGGCCGCCAGTTTGACGGCGCCGTCATCCAGGTGGTAATGCACGATGCGGGGTTCACGCTGGATGATGTCAGCGCATTGCTCGGGAGTCACCGTCGGATTCTTGAAAAAGCTGCCTGCGTTGCCCACCTGGGCGGGGTCCGGAAGCTTGGCGCGGCGCACCGCGCAGACCCACTCGAAAATTTGTGCGGCCGACGGGTCGGTCACCCCCTGCTCGGCCATCTTTCGGTCCAGGTCAGCGTAACCCAGCACCGGTTTCCAGCGTTTAGGCAGCAGGAAACGCACGTGGGTGATCACGACACGCCCCTTGAGACCTGAACCGCCTGAGGAATCTCGCTTGAAAACCGAATCGCGGTAACCGAAGGCACAAGCCGCCGCATCCAGCGTGAACGTCTGTCCGGTCTGCATGTCCAAAGCGTCGAGCGACTCGAACCGATCCTGCAACTCGAGCCCGTAGGCGCCGATATTCTGTACCGGAGACGCGCCGACGGTACCTGGAATCATGGCCAAATTCTCCAGGCCCGGATATCCCTGCTGCAGGCTCCAGGCGACCAACTCGTGCCAGTTTTCGCCGGCGCCGGCTTCCACCACGTAGCCCCGCGCCGTTTCCCGGAGCAAGCGCTTCCCCATGATCTCGACCTTGAGGACGAGGGGCCTGACATCCCCTGTCAACACGATGTTGCTTCCGCCTCCGAGTATGAATTTCGGCTCGTCACACCAACGCGGGTCTGCCAGCACCTCCAGCAGGTCCGTGATTTGTGTCACGCGAACCAGTGAAAACGCCTTCGCCACGATGTGAAACGTGTTGTAGCGTTGGAGCGGGACATTTTTCTCGACTAACATGGCAGGATTGTCGCATCGGCCCCGAGGTGGCGAACCGATTCTGGACGGGTAACAACATGCCTTCATTTGACACAGTTTGCGAGGCGAACCTGGTGGAAGTCAGGAACGCGGTGGACAACACCTCCAAGGAAATCGGCACGCGTTTTGATTTCAAGGGCACTGCAGCGTCGATCGAACTCAAGGACAAGGAGATCACGCTGATCGGCGACGCGGAGTTCCAACTCGGGCAGGTGGAAGATATCCTGCGCAACAAGCTGACCAAGCGCAGCGTGGACATCCGCTTCCTGGACCGCGGCG
>JAYVRP010000464.1:0-1882 GCA_043776215.1 Rhodoferax sp.
ATCGCCGACAGATTGATCGACACCGGCACCCGGGGAAAGCCTGCGTCATGCCAGAACTTGATCTGGCGGCACGCCTCCACCAGAACCCAGCGGCCGATCGCGGAGATCAGACCACGCTCCTCCGCAAACGGGATGAAGTCCGCGGGTTCGACCAGGCCCCGCGTGGGATGCTGCCAGCGCACCAGCGCCTCCATGCCGGTGAGATGGCCATCACTCACGTCGAGTTGGGGCTGGTAATGCAGCACAAACTCGCGCCGGGTTATGGCCTCGCGCAGCAGCACTTCCTGATTGAGGGCCTCGAAGGCCCGTGCCGACATGCTCGGCATGAAAAACTGGTAATTGCTGCGCCCGCTGTCCTTGGCGTGGTACATGGCAGCGTCCGCATGGCGGATCAGGGCGTTGGCACTGTCACCATCACCCGGAAAAACACTGATGCCGATCGATGGCGATACCGACAGGGGTCGACCCTCGATCATGACCGGCACCTTGACGTTGTCTATCACTTTGGCCGCCACACGCGAGGCGTCGTCGAGGTGTGCGATCTCGGCCAGCACCACCACGAATTCGTCACCACCGAGCCGCGCCACCATATCGGCCTGCCGCACGGTGCCTGTCAGGCGCCGCGCCACCTCGCACAGCAGAATATCTCCTGCATGGTGGCCCAGCGAATCGTTGATGGTCTTGAAGTTGTCCAGGTCAATGAACAATACTGCGAGCGAGCGTTGGTTACGCCGTGCCTGCGCCAGCAGGCCGTCGAGCGACTCCTGGAGATAGGCACGGTTGGGCAGGCGCGTCAGCGTGTCGTGTAATGCCATGAATTCGATACGTGCCTGCGCCTCCTTTTGTGCGCTGATGTCCCGCACCACGGCCAGCCGGTAGGTTTCATGGCCCACTGGCATGGTCTTGCCAATGATCTCGACCGGAATTTCGCGGCCATCCCGGTGCACGACAGTCGCCTCGTAGGGATGTTCGTCGCCAGAGCGCACATGCTCAAAGACACGCGGCTTGGCGTCGTCGGACATGAAATCCAGAACGGAACGGCCAACCACCTCGGCGACGGAATAACCCAGCAAGCGTTCCACTGCTTCGTTGCCATCGGTGATCAACCCGCCGGCGTGGAACACGATGCCTTCATTACTCGCCTGGACGAACTTGCGCATGCGCTCTTCGCTTTGGCGCATCGCACGCTCGGTGCGCGACTGTTCTGTGATGTCATTGACCAACACGAATACGCCACGCTGCACCTGTCGCGCATCAAAATGCGGAATCAGTTCTGCCTCGACCATCCCGATGCCACCCTCGGGCAATGCCTGCTCCCGCCGGTACTTGACGGCCTGCCCGGTCTGCACCAGATCGACATGGGATTTGATCTCGTTCCAGATCGCGGCATTGACAATGTCAGTGATCGGCCGACCCAGAATCGTATGCACCGTCCAGCCATTGCTTTCGGCATAACGGCGATTCGCAAAACGGCACACCATGCTGCCGACTTCGAAGTAGGCCGTCATGGCGGGTAGCGAGTCGGCTACGAGCCGCAACAGCGCCTCGCTGCCGCTGGCGACAAAGTCGCCGCCTGGCAGTGCGTCCGGTGATGTGCTCATCGGTGGTTCGATGCTAGGAATCTACGCCTTGGTCAAACGCAGACCAGCGTCCACCAGCAACACCTCACCCGTGGTCTTGGCGGCATGGGCGCCCAGATACCAGGCCGTCTGTGCCACGTCTTCAGGCGAAATCACTGCGTCGAGTACCGCCCGGCCCTTGTAGGCATCGACGGTAGCCTCGTACCGGGCCGGGCCCAGGCCTTGCTGCATCCAGGCTGTTTCCACCAGCCCGGGGGCAATCGCGTTGACACGAATGTCCGGACCGAGTGCGCGCGCCAGGC
>JAYVRP010000465.1:0-6029 GCA_043776215.1 Rhodoferax sp.
TACCCAAATCCATGCTCGTCTCCTAGTGGGGCAGGGCCTGGAGCGCCGCTGCCACGAATGCACAACTGTCGAATTGTTTGCGCCGGAAGGTCCAGCCCAGACGTACGATAACAGCCTCGCGCGAAGGCACCATGGCCACGATCTGGCCCCAGTGCCCACTCATGGCGATGGTGTCCGGCGGCAGGCCATAACCCTTGCATTCGCCCTCGACAGGATCACCGATCAACCAAGTCTGCGCGCCATAGGCGTGCCCCTCCCCGTTGGCTGTGGCTGGCGTCGTGGCCAGTCGCAGCCAGCCCGGCGGCAGCACCTGTTCTGCACCCCAACGTCCATCCTGCAACATGAGTTGCCCCAATCGGGCCCAGTCACCGACGCTGGCCCACACATAGGACGAGGCGATCCAGTTGCCGGCGGTGTCCGTCTCCAGAACCGCTGTGCTAGCGCCGATGGGGCCAAACAGCGCCCGGGCCGGGTAGGCCCAGTAGTCGGCGTCGCTGGCGAGACGCGAGCGGTTGACCGCAGCCAGCAGGTTGGCCGACTGGCTCAGGTAACGCCAGCGCTGGCCCGGCACCGCCTCGGGCCTGGCGGCAGCGGCGAAGGCGGGCGCATCGGCCTGGCCCCACAACATCTTCGGTACCGAGCCCCAGGGGTCGTAGTCTTCGGTGTTGGCCAGGCCATCGCGCATGTAAAACAGGTCGGAGACCCGGATGTCCTTGCGGCCATCAGCACGCCAGGACTGCACCCAGGCCGGTTCGTTGCGCTGTTTGCCAAATGCGTTGACCACCGGTGTGTCCAGGGCCAGCCCGGTTTCGGCGGCGAGCTTGTAGCCCAGCATGCCGGTGACGGTCTTGGCCATGGACCAGCCGTGCAGCGGCGTGGACAGCTCGAAACCGGGCGCCGCACGCAGCACCAGCATGCGCCCCTTGTGGACGATCGCGACACCGCGCGTGTTGGCGCGTTGCGGGTCTCCTGCGCCCTCGAATGCATCCTGCGCGAGCTTCTGCAGTGCGGCTGAATCCACAGCGGCGCCCCAAGCGTCGGGCGGCAACGCTGCATCCCCCTGGGGCCATGGCAACCGGGGGTCGGCGGTGACCCGTACTGCCACCGGGGCAGCGGTAGCCTGGTCGAGGTCGAGCACGCAGCCCCGGCCGGCAACCAGCCGGGCCTGGCGCGCGAACAGTCCGGCAAACCGCGCCGTGACGGACTGGCCGACCTCGTCCACGGATACGCTGATGGGTGCCAGCGCCGGGCTGGCTGGCAACACGTCGTCGGCGAGCAGCGTCCGCCACGGGCGCCCGGCCACAAACGCCGCCGAGCAAATGCCTTTGGCGGCCATGCCGGCCGCATTGCCGGGAATCCCCAGTGCCTGCAGTGCCACGATGGCCAACACCAGCACCCCAGCCACAACGATGGCGACAGCCTTGATAACACGCGGAATCCAATGTGTGGCCATGGGGCCCTCCAGTGCGATGGTGCCCGAGACTCTACCTGACGCGTGCCGCTCCATCGCAACCGGCGCTGCGGCAATGTGGACAATAGCGGCATGGCATACCTCCCCACCCCCATCGCCACCACGCGTTTCACCGACCCTGCTGCCGCGCTGGCACAGGCCCGAAAGATCTACGACGCCAGCCTGTCGCACCTGCGCAAGGCCATGCAGCGGTATGTCGCAGGGGACACCTTGCCCGGGCACGTACGCGCCTGCTATCCGTTCGTGCGGGTTCAGACCGACACCGTGGCACGCAGCAGCAGCGACGACAGCGCCCGCCTCAGTTACGGGTTTGTCGCCGGGCCCGGACGTTTCGAGACCACACTGACCCGCCCCGACCTTTTCGGCGCCTATTACCTGGAGCAGTTCACGCTGCTGCTGCAAAACCACCGGCTGGAGCTTGAAGTCGGTGTCAGTCACCAGCCGATCCCGGTCCACTTTTCATTCGCCGAGAATGACCACATCGAAGGCACCCTGAGTGCCGACCGGCGCCAGTTGATGCGCGACGTATTCGATCTTCCCGACCTGGCGGCCATGGATGACGGTATTGCGAACGGCACCTACGAGCCGCGCGCGGGTGAGCCCTTGCCACTGTCGCTGTTCACGGCCCCGCGGGTCGATTACTCGCTGCACCGCTTGCGCCATTACACCGGCACGGCGCCTGAGCATTTCCAGAATTTCGTGTTGTTCACCAATTACCAGTTCTACATCGACGAGTTCGTGCGGCTCGGTCGCGCCGCGATGCAGGACCCGCAGAGCGACTACATTGCGTTTGTCGAGCCCGGCAACATGGTGACGCGTCGCGTCGGCCTGTCCGCGGAATCCGGCGACGAGTTTGGCGCCGAGCCCTTGCGCCTGCCGCAAATGCCGGGTTACCACCTGCTGCGCGCCGACCGGTCGGGTATCACCATGGTCAACATCGGCGTCGGCCCGGCCAATGCCAAGAACATCACCGATCACATCGCCGTCTTGCGGCCACACGCCTGGATCATGCTGGGGCACTGCGCCGGCCTGCGCAACACACAGCACCTGGGCGACTACGTGCTGGCCCACGGGTACGTGCGTGAAGACCACGTGCTGGACGAAGAACTTCCGTTGTGGGTGCCGATCCCCGCGCTGGCCGAGATCCAGGTTGCGCTGGAGCAGGCGGTGGCCGACGTCACCATGATGAAGGGGCCGGAGCTCAAGCGCATCATGCGCACCGGCACTGTGGCGAGCACCGACAACCGCATCTGGGAACTGCTGCCCGACAACGGGCCGCAACGGCGCTTCAGCCAGAGCCGCGCCGTGGCGCTCGACATGGAAAGCGCCACCATCGCCGCCAATGGTTTCCGGTTCCGTGTGCCCTATGGCACGCTGCTGTGCGTGAGCGACAAGCCGCTGCACGGCGAGATCAAGCTGCCCGGCATGGCCGACCATTTCTA
Organism: Rhodoferax sp.; assembly: GCA_043776215.1. Lineage (GTDB taxonomy): Bacteria > Pseudomonadota > Gammaproteobacteria > Burkholderiales > Burkholderiaceae_C > CAISIP01. Next base: position 2,914 of record JAYVRP010000465.1, read on the forward strand.
CCGCGAGCGCGTGGACCAGCATCTGCGTATCGGCATTCGCGCCATCGAGCTGCTGCGTGAGTTGGCGGTGGACCAGTTGCACAGCCGCAAGCTGCGCAGTTTTGCCGAGGTGGCCTTCCAGTGACGGTGGCACAAGTCTGGTCGCGCTTGTCGCGCCCGGGTTCTGCAGGTAAATTGTTTTTCTTGTGGTCTGAAATTTGGAGGCAATAGCAATGAATGTTTTCACGATCATCGGTTGGTGGGCTGACACCGGTCAGCGATTTGCCACTCACATAAAGGCAGCTACTGCAACGGAAGCTGAAGCCATCTGCGCAGGTCGGCATGAGGGTGTGATTGTTTGCGGCGTAATACGAGGTCGGCATGAGTGTGCGGATTGATGCACACATCGAACGCATTCTTCGTGCTGGTTTCAGTATGAGCCGGGGCGTCAGTCGGTGACTTATGCGAGCGGCGATTGTTGATTTTGAAATTGGGTCGCTCTATTCCAATGAAGAAATCTACCGTTCACTAGCCGTAGGCAATGCCGGAGGTGTGCGTGCCAAGTCCGATGGCAGCGGCAACATTGAGCACGTGGCCTTGTTCACCTCTGCTCCGCTCACTAGACAGGCAGCGGAGAACCCCTACCATGATCGTCTTGAGGGTGACACCCTTATCTACACTGCCGCTGGGCGCGAAGGAAATCAAACAATCGCGGGTCCAAATGCACGAGTAGTGGAGCAGGCCAAGAACCCGTTCCCCATTTTCGGTTTCATGCAAATGGGTAGTCGTCGCGATACAAAATTCTCGAACCGTCGCTGGGCGTTTATCGGTTTGCTTGAATACGTTCGCTGTTATCGCGAGAGGCAACCGGATGCAAAAGGCGTGTCTCGCGACACCTGGATTTTTGAGTTGCGTGTGCTGATAGGGATCACCTCTGTGCGACCAGTAGATGGAAAAAGAATAATGGAGGATCTGTTTGCGAGTCGGCGGCCAGATGCGGAGCTCGAGCGTGAGGTAGTCATGCAAACACCCTCCACGGCTAACACTCTCAATGCAGCAGACACCGCAGCGCTGGAATCGGTGCGAGGCCGTTTGCTGGCGCTTGAACCCAGAAAATTTGAGTTCTTTTTGCGCGATATGTTGTTGCAAAGCGGTTTCGAGGACGTTGAAGTAACGAAGTACAGTCAGGATGGTGGAATCGATGTGAATGCGCTTCCGGGTCGGCAATCATGGCCGATTCGTAGGCTCTTGATCCAGATACAGGCGAAGCGCTGGCTGCACACCGTTGGACGCAAAGAAGTTGCAGAGTTGCGAGGAAGTCTTCAACCACACGCAAGTGGTTGCATCGTGACAACGAGTCATTTTTCGCGAGCCGCATTGGTAGAAGCGGCTTCGCCAGGAAAGGTGCCGATCAATCTGATCGATGGATTTGAACTCGCCGGCATCGCAAACTCACTCGGGATGAATTTGGATTAGGTCGGAGAAGTGCGTCTTCATCGATTCGAATTGGCCCTCGGAAAATGAGCGTCAAAGCTTCAGTGGCCGTTGCCATGGGTGAGGCTGCCATTTCGGTGAGATGTTCTCGAGGTTGCCGATCAAATATTCGGTGCCGGGGGCGCAGGCCTTGTGTTGGGTGCCTGAAGACCCAACTGAAGTAGTCCCACACTCACCTCCTGAAGCAGGCAATGTCAAAAGATCCACGGCATGGAACACTACACTGCAATCAGAGATATCGGCAATGACGACACGATTGTTTGAAGCCCAACATCTGACCAAGCGATACGGAACGACAACAGTGGTGGACGACCTCTCGTTCTCCATCGCCGCCGGCGAATGCCTGGGTGTGATCGGCCCCAACGGTGCCGGCAAGACCACCACCATCCGCATGTGCCTGGGCCTGAGCACGCCAGACCATGGGCGCATCAGCTACTTCACAAAACCGGGTCTGGCCGCAGGCGCTTTGTCCATGCCGCAGGATGCCCTGACCATCAAGGCGCAGCTTGGCGTGGTGAGCCAGATGGACACGCTGGACCCGGATTTCAGCTGTGCTGAAAATCTGCTGGTTTATGGCCGGTATTTCGGCATGAAAGACGCACAGATTCGTGCCCGCATTCCCGAGCTGCTGGAGTTTGCGTCGCTCACCCACAAGGCCCATGCCAAGCCGGGCGAATTGTCTGGCGGCATGAAACGCCGCCTCAGCTTGGCCCGCGCGCTGGTGAATGACCCGCGCCTGTTGCTGCTGGACGAGCCCACCACCGGGCTGGACCCGCAGGCCCGCCACCTGATGTGGGAGCGGTTGCAACTATTGCTGCAGCAGGGCAAATCCATCCTGCTCACGACACACTTCATGGACGAAGCCGAGCGCCTGTGTTCGCGTCTGCTGGTGCTGGATCATGGCAAAAAGATTGCCGAAGGCACGCCGCGAGACCTGATTGCGCAGCATCTGGAGCCTGATGTGGTGGAGGTCTATGGCGTGGGCGCCGTCGCGTTGATGGATTCGCCGGTCAAGCAACTGGCGTCGCGCGCGGAGCTGAGTGGTGAAACCATGTTTTTCTATACCCAGGATGCCCGCGCGGTGCTCGAAGCCCTGGCAAGCCGGCCGCAATTGCGCACCCTGCACCGGCCAGCCAATCTGGAAGACCTGTTTCTCAAGCTCACGGGTCGGCAAATCAGGGAGGATGCGTGATGTCGTCCATGAAAATGCAAAGCGTGTGGCGCGCGCCCGAACTGTCCATGCGGTTCTGGCCGGTGTTTCTGCGCAACCTGCTGGTCCGGCGCAAGCTGGCCATTCCCAGCCTGGTGGGCAACATTGCCGAGCCGCTGATGTGGCTGGTGGCCTTTGGCTACGGCATGGGCGCACTGGTGGGCCAGGTCAGCGTGGACGGTACTCCCGTGCCCTACATCCTGTTCCTGGCCAGTGGCTCCATTTGCATGAGTGCCATGCAGGCGGCGTCGTTTGAAGCCCTGTACTCGGCCTTCTCGCGCATGCATGTGCAAAAGACCTGGGACGGCATCATGAATGCGCCAGTGGGCCTGGACGACATCGTGCTGGCCGAAATGCTGTGGGCCGCCTTCAAGTCGCTGTTCACCGTGACGGCCATCTTGGGTGTCATGCTGGCCCTGGGCATCAGCCACTC
>JAYVRP010000466.1:0-6022 GCA_043776215.1 Rhodoferax sp.
ACACCAAACAAACCATACGATGCAATGCCCAGTGCCCAATGCAACGGCAACCACACCGATGTGCTTGTGGGCAGTGGCGCGCCTGGAAAGACCTGCGCCAGAACCACGACGGCGGACCCCACCGCGCACAATGACCAGCGCACCGACAACTGCGGGTAATAGTGGCTCTCCACGGCATACACAGCTGCGATCAGCCAGACAGTCACCGACAATGCCGCGGCAAAACCAAAATGCGGCGCATCGCCCGAAAACCCACTGACCAACAACACCGCATGCATGACCCAGGTGAGCAGCATCACCAACCGTGCGGCGGACTCCCTCTGGCCCAGGACCAGCGCCGGCACCAGGTAGCCCACGGCGACGGTCAACGTCAAGCCCAGGCCGGGCAGGGTGTCACTGGCTAGAATCATAGGCACAGTTTAGCGTTTCGACGGCCCCCTCCGTGCGCTGGCGCCCAAAGCGAACCCACCCCCACCCCGAAGCATTCATGGCCACATCGCTCTCCGACAAACTATCCCGCCTCGTCAAGGGAATCCGTGGCCAGGCCCGTATCACAGAATCGAATGTGGCCGACATGTTGCGCGAAGTGCGCATGGCCTTGCTGGAAGCGGACGTGGCATTGCCAGTGGTGCGGGACTTCATCTCGCGGGTCAAGGAAAAGGCGCTCGGCCAGGACGTATTGGGGTCGCTTTCGCCCGGCCAGGCACTGGTCGGCATCGTCAACCGGGAACTCGCCGCCACCATGGGTGACGGTGTGAGCGATATCAACCTGGCGGCCCAGCCCCCGGCCGTGATCCTGATGGCAGGCCTGCAGGGTTCAGGCAAGACCACGAGTACGGCAAAGCTGGCCAAGTACCTGATCGAAAAACGCAAGAAGAAGGTCCTGACCGTGTCGGGCGACGTGTACCGCCCGGCAGCCATCGAACAGCTCAAGACCGTGACCCAGCAGGCGGGCGCCGAGTGGTTCCCCAGCAATGTGGACCAGAAGCCGCTCGATATTGCCCTGGCGGCCCTCGATTTCGCGCGCAAGCACTATTTCGATGTGCTGCTGGTCGATACGGCTGGCCGGCTCGCCATCGACGAGGTCTTGATGCACGAGATCAAGGAACTGCACCAGGCTCTGGGGCCGGTCGAAACTCTGTTCGTAGTGGACGCCATGCAGGGCCAGGACGCCATCAATACGGCGCGGGCCTTCAGCCTGGCCTTGCCACTCACCGGCATCATCCTCACGAAAACCGACGGAGATTCCCGAGGCGGTGCGGCCCTTTCGGTGCGGCAGGTCACAGGCGCGCCAATCAAGTTCGCCGGAACCAGCGAGAAGATCGACGGGCTCGAAGTGTTCGACGCCCAACGCCATGCAGGGCGCATCCTGGGCATGGGCGACATCCTGGCGCTGGTGGAGCAAGTGACATCGGGCGTGGACATGCAGGCCGCGCAGCAACTCGCCGCCAAGGTGAAGAGCGGTGGCGGCTTCGACCTCAACGACTTTCTGGCCCAGATTCAGCAGATGAAGCAGATGGGTGGTCTGTCCAGCCTGATGGACAAACTTCCGGCCGCCATGGCCGCCAAGGCTGGACAGGTGGACATGGACCGAGCCGAAAAGGACATCCGGCGCAAGGAAGGCATCATCCACAGCATGACGCCACTGGAGCGGCACAAACCCGATTTGATCAAGGCCACCCGCAAACGACGCATCGCCAAAGGCGCCGGCGTCCATGTCCAGGAAGTCAACCGCATGCTCAAGGAATTCGAGCAGATGCAGGACATGATGAAGAAGATGAAGGGCGGCGGAATGATGAAGATGATGAAACGCATGGCCGGCATGAAAGGCATGCCCAGGATGCCGTTTTAGCTGGCCATCTCCCGCACCAGCACTTCACCGCGCAGCGCGCGTTGCGGCGCATCGGTGATCTTGACCTCCACCATCTGGCCGACCAGTCGTTGCGGGCCCTTGAACACCACCGCGCGATTGCATTCCGTGCGGCCAAAAAGCTCGCTCGCATCCTTGCGGGCAGCCCCCTCCACCAGCACCTTCTGCACGGTTCCCAACCGGCTGGCGCTGATCCGGCGCACGTTGTCGTCGACGGCAGCCTGCAGGCGCTGCAAGCGTTCCAGCTTCACGGCGTGCGGAGTCTCATCGTGCAGCGCTGCGGCTGGTGTGCCTGGTCGCGGACTGAAGATAAAACTGAAGGAGCTGTCGTAACCGACATCGTCGATGAGTTTCATGAGGCGCGCGAAGTCGTCGTCGGTCTCCCCCGGAAAGCCCACGATGAAGTCACTCGACAGGGCGAGGTCGGGCCGGATGGCGCGCAGCTTGCGCACGGTGGACTTGTACTCCATCGCGGTGTAACCGCGCTTCATGGCCATCAGGATACGGTCCGACCCGTGCTGCACCGGCAGGTGCAGGTGGTTCACGAGTTGGGGAACCTTCGCGTACACGGCAATCAGCGCGGGCGTGAATTCATTCGGATGGCTGGTGGTATAGCGGATGCGTTCGATGCCAGGAATTTCCGCCACATACTCCAGCAGGGTGGCCAGATCGGCCGCCTCTGCCGTCGCCCCCATCGGTGCACGGTAAGCGTTGACGTTCTGGCCCAGCAGGGTGATTTCCTTCACGCCCTGGTCAGCCAGGCCCGCCACCTCGACCAGCACGTCATCGAACGGGCGCGACACTTCCTCGCCGCGCGTGTAGGGAACCACACAGTAACTGCAGTACTTGGAGCAGCCCTCCATGATGCTGACAAACGCTGTCGCGCCTTCGACACGCGCCGGTGGCAGGTGGTCGAACTTCTCGATTTCGGGGAAACTGATGTCAACCTGCTGGCGCCCCTGCAACTGGCGCTGGCGCAGCAATTCGGGCAAACGGTGCAGGGTCTGCGGGCCAAAAACCACATCCACGTAGGGCGCGCGCTCAATGATCGCTGCGCCCTCCTGACTTGCCACACACCCGCCAACGCCGATCTGCACACCGCGCTTCTTCAGGTGCTTGATACGCCCCAAGTCCGAGAACACTTTCTCCTGGGCTTTTTCGCGTACCGAACAGGTGTTGAAGAGGACAAGGTCCGCCTCGTTCACGTCCTTTGTGGGCTCGTACCCCTCCGCTGCGCGCAGGACGTCCACCATCTTGTCCGAGTCGTATTCGTTCATCTGGCAACCGAAGGTCTTGATGAATACTTTCTTGCTCATGGGAAATCACACTTTCGAGGGGAAATCGGAGGGCCGCCAGCGCGAGGGTCGGCATGTCACTGCCGAAAGGGACAGCGCCCAGCCCGCGCACTCCGGGCCGGGCTGCTCGGACGCTACTGCTTGGGAAACTTGGGCAATTGGTCGAACGGTGTCTTGCCGTCGTCTGACTTCGGTTTGTCGCCGGCGGAGCCGAAAACGAAATTGGTGGTCGGCTCCATTCCCAAACGCTTTTCCTGCTCCTCGGTCTGGTTGAGAATCCAGATGTCCCGCACCAGGCCCTGCGGTTCGCGGACATAGTTGACAGTCACGCTCTGACCAACCAACGCCTGCGACATCACCAGCATGTTGTTGGGGTCACGGATCCGCACGCCGGGCGCCAGACGCGCGGGGGAACCATTGATCAGCACCTCGGGTGGCGCGGTCACGAGCAGCATGCCGCGCTTGGCAGCCTGAGGAAACTGGCGCACGGTCTGCTGGGCTGTGGCCGGGGGCAGCCATGCTGCACTCGACAATGCCAGCACGACGCCGAGACACACGGAAGGAAGCACGGTTTGACAGCGGTTCATGGTATTGGTCCAGAGGCTGTGGAAGGGTCAGCGGCTCGCGGACCACTGGCGTCAAGTGTACCTTCTGGGTGCTCCATTGCAAAGCAACTGCAACTGCAACTGCACGGGCAACGGCCAGGAGTTACGATTCACTTCGTCTGCTGCAACCCCCGACGCCGATGACTCCCCCAGTTCAAGCCCCGCAACAATCCGAAACGAGAAGCTGTACTGCCTGTGGCAGCGTGGTCATGCGCGGTGAACTGCACAAGAACCGTTACTCCCAGTACATCTGCCGAAAGTGCCGCTCGGCCGGGGTCCGGTTCGTGGGAGGCAAACAGTTCAAGCACCTCATTTCGAAGACGCCTGCCGCAGTCATCGGGATGATCGCGGGCGCCGCCGCCGTGCTGCTGCTGGCTGCACTGCTATTGCTCGGCACCATGTTCTATTCGTACAGCACCGGGGACTTGGTCGATGCACTCAAGACTATGGTTCGGTCCTTGAACAAGATGGCCCACTAGGCCCGACGGGCGCGCCCCGTGGCTTGCCCGCCGCAGTGTCCCAGCAGGCCGAAAGCAAGAAAGTCCGCTATCAGGGAATAGCAGGCTTTCCAATACTAGCGAGGGGAAACTTGGTGGGCTTCACTCACTTGAAATATGGCGTGGAAGCCGCATCAATGCTCACATTAACCCGACCGAAGTCCACAAGTTACCCGGAAAGTTACCCGGCAAAGTTTGCACAAAGTTGTGGGCAAGCTGGGCCGTCGTCGCTTGACCTACCAAAATGAGCAGCGCTACCTTGAAACGCTTCACCGCCTCCAACTCGTTCGGAACGTACCTGATGCGGCTGTTGTGGGAGACGGCAATCCGCGTCATTGCTGGTGGCCACTCTTTGGTCCTGCCCGCAGGCAGTAACGCAGAAACTTGCGACCAAACACACTGCCCACCGCACTCTTGGCCTCATTGACCGTCAGATGCAATTTGGCGTACATACGCCGCAGCAGGTACATCACCCGCTCGCCCGCCTTTCGACTGCGAACGTAAACCGCCAGATCTACGCCGCCTGACCCTTGGTCACAAAAGCTTTGCGGTTTTTGGCCCGCTCGCCTTGGTCGGCACCGCCTTCTACCTGGTTCTTGTTCATCGGTTCATGATTTACGCTTCACGCTTCCTTCCCACATTCGGTCGCCCTCATGCAGTTGCGCTTCACTTCGCTCGCTGTGACCAACTTACGACGGGACTTGCACCCGCAGGAGTGCGCCCATGCTGAGCGCACCAAAAAAATACCAACCAGAGACCGGTTGGTATCAGGGATATGGTGGCGGACGGTTGACGGTAGACATGCTCCCTCGGTCAGCCAGTTCGAACCAGATCAAACCGGTGCGAATTCCCGCGTAATCACCGCGATAGCAGCGCGATGTAGGGCTGGTAGCTGTAGCTCCGGTTCTTCTTCTGCCCGGTCATTTCCGTCACGATGCCCAGGTCTTCCAGTACCTTGACGGCGGCAGTGGCGGTCGGAAAGGTGGTTTCCAGTTTTTGCCGCACTCGCTCAATGGTGAAGCGCGGCATCGTGGGCAGCAACTCGAACAGCCGGTAGCTGGAGGGGCCAGCCTTGGGTGCTTCGAGCAGGCGGCGCCGATCCGCCGCGATCAGACTGGCGATGGCGATGATGCTGCGTTCGGCGTCACTGGCGGCGGTCGCCACGCCTTCGAGGAAGAAGGCGACCCAGGCCTCCCAGTCGCCCTCGGTGCGGATGATCGACAGGCGCCGGTAATATTCGCCCTGATGCTGCTTGAGGTAGCCGCTCAGGTACATCAGAGGCTCGGGCAACAGGCGCCAGTGTTCGAGCAGCGCTGCGATCAGCAGGCGTCCAATGCGGCCATTGCCGTCGAGGAAGGGGTGGATGGTTTCGAATTGGGCGTGTGCCAGCGCAATCCTGACCAGCGGCGGGAGCGCGCTTCCCTCATCGTGAATGAATTGCTCCAGATCGCCCAGCAGATCTGCCACCCGGTCGGCCGGTGGCGGCACGAAAGCGGCGTTGCCCGGACGGGTGCCGCCGATCCAGTTCTGGGAACGGCGCAGTTCCCCGGGCTGCTTGCCGGCACCACGTACGCCATCCAACAGGACTCGGTGGGCCTCACGTAGCAAGCGCACGCTGATGGGCAATCCATTGGGGTCGCGCAGGTTGTCCTGTACCAGCCGGAATGCGCGCAGATAGTTGGTGACTTCCTCGACATCGTCCGTGTTGCTGACGGCGAACCCTGCTTCCTCGTCGAACAGGTCGGTCAAGGTGGC
>JAYVRP010000467.1:0-23038 GCA_043776215.1 Rhodoferax sp.
CGGGCAAGGCCTTGTCACGCGTGCAGATCGACCTCGACGCGGCCGCAAGCAACCTGCGCGTATCGGCCCGCGCCGACCGCCGGCTGGTGGTTTCCGGCACACTACAGGCGCGTTTGCGCAATACACGGCTGGGCGTGCAGGGCGCACTGAAGGCCGACCATGCGTCCATCGTGTTGCCCGATCAGAACGTACCGCAGCTGGGCGACGACGTGGTCGTGCGCGGTCGCTCCCCAGCCGCCACCCACACAAGCACCAGCGCGGCAGGCACGCCGGTCGAGGCCACCATCACACTGGCGCTGGACCTGGGCCCGGACTTCCAGTTGCAGGGGCGCGGCATCACCACGCGCCTGGCAGGTACGCTGCAGCTGCGCAGCAATGCCACCGACCCGCCGCGCCTGAGCGGCGAAGTACGCACCGTGCGGGGGAACTACAAGGCTTACGGCCAGCTGCTGGATATCGAGCAGGGCGTGCTGCGCTTCACCGGGGCGTACGACAACCCGGCGCTCGATATCCTGGCCCTGCGCCCCAACCTCACGCAACGCGTGGGCGTGCAGGTCACAGGCACGGCCTTGGTGCCGCGCGTGCGCCTGTACGCCGAGCCCGAGCTGCCCGAGGCCGAAAAGCTGGCCTGGCTCGTACTGGGGCGTTCTGGCGCCAATGGCGGCGCCGAAGCCGCCGTGTTGCAACAGGCAGCCGTGGCACTGCTGGGGCGTAACGGCCAAGGCCTGTCAGGTGGCATCGCCGGCGCGTTGGGCCTGGACGAACTCTCGTTCGCCGGCGCGGCAACCAAGGCCGACGGCAGCACCAGCGCCGCCACCGTCACCCTGGGCAAACGCCTCTCGCGCGATGTGTACGTGGCCTACGAACGCAGCCTGGCCGGCACGCTGGGCACCATCTCCATCTTCTACGACCTGTCGCGACGCTTCACCCTGCGCGCCCGCACCGGCGAACAGAGCGCAGTGGACCTGATCTTCACCATCAGCTACGACTGACGCAGAGCCCGATGGCAGGGCCCGATTGCACCGGAGCGGGGCCCTATACTCATCGAAGGGGTCCGGGTCAAGGTGATGACAGTGCCCGCATGGAGCGTTTCGAAATTCAGGCACCGAAATAATTGGGAGCAGCAAATGTCCAACGCCGAAATTCTGGAATCCGCGCGTCGATTGAGAGCTGATGAGCGCCTGGCGCTGATTGAACAATTGATTGACTCCTTGGATGAGCCCGATCTGGCAATTCAGGCAGCGTGGCAGACCGAGGCTGAAGACCGGCTGGCGGCTTTGAAGCGCGGCGATCTGACCTCTTTGCCAATGCAAGGATTGCTCGAAAAAATTCGGTCAGCATGACGCTCAGTCGCCTTGCTCCAGTCGACGAGGAGTTGACTGAGGCAATTCGCTACTACAACGCCATCAATGACTCGCTTGGAACGCGCCTGTTTGACGAGTTTGTCGTGGCTATTGGATTGATCGAACGATTCCCCAATGGGTGGCACCCGCTCGGCGGCGACTTGCGGCAATGCAAGCTCAAGTCGTTTCCCTACGCGGTGATCTATGCCGTGATGGATACCGATATCGTGGTGGTGGCTTTCGCCAATACGCATCGGCGGCCTGGCTATTGGCGGACCCGGATGAATCTCGTCCGGCCGTGACCGCCTATTCGGCGGTCGCTCGCCAGTACGCACGCGACGTGGTGTCCGGCAAGGTACCGACCAGCAAGTGGGTGCGCTTGGCGTGCCAGCAACAACTCGACGACTTGGATCGATTCAAGGGCAAGGACAGCCCGTTTCGCTTCAACCCGAAGCTGCCGGACAAGTTGGACCGCACCTGCCAGCCCGCCGACAACCTGCGCGCGTTCAACGAATGCTGCGACACGTGAAGTGGCCGCTGGCTCGAGCGCCGATTCACCTGGAGCCCTGGCAGGTGTTGGTACTCACGACGGTCTTCGGATGGGTCAAGCCGGATGGCAAGCACCGGTTCGGCCAGGCATCTATCGAGGTGCCGCGCGCGGCAATGCGAAGTCGGCCTTGTCGTCGGCGCTGGCGCACACAGTCTATCAAGGTAACTGATGTCACGACTCACTCCCGACACACTCTGCGACTCGCGAGCTTGGCATAGGGAAGTTATGGCAGGGAGTAAGTGGTAAGGGAGAATGACATAGACTGCCTAGTCCCTCGCCATAGTTCAATGGATAGAACGAGTGCCTCCTAAGTGCTAGATGCAGGTTCGATTCCTGCTGGCGGGACCATCTTCGAAGCCGGAACGGTCCAAAGCCTTCCGACTTTTTTCTTTTTTCACTCTCAAATGCTTGTGAGGCGGTGCGACAGGGTCCGAGAAACTATGCCATGTTCCGATCAGTCTTGGGGGCACATAAGGGGGAAAAACGAAAAAATCCTGGGGGCATATTTGGCATTCGCCGGTCAGGTACGGGCCGGGCGAACCGCAGGGGAGGAGAGTATTGGGATAGGTGGGGCTAGGAAATCCAACCGCCCGCGCCCACACATCACACCCGCGGCCACCTCGAAGCCTGCACTCTGCCTGCGCCGCCACAGCGCATAGGGCGCATAGGAATTTCCTGCCCCCCAGCAGAAGGACGGCAGCAACAGCCATCTTTGCCACACCGTACACCCGCAGCTTCACGCCATTGCGTTCAAGTTCCTCGACGCCGGCCGTGAAGGCTTCGCCGGTGAACTGCACCATCTTTTACCGGCGGGTACAGGCGATGAGCCGCTATCGACGTTGAATCCCCGAGCGCGGTCAACCAGTGCCTTCAAGGGGTGCTTCTTGGGTGCGTCAGTCGATGGTTCACATGGAGTTGGAGCCGTGCGGGCGAACTTTCCGGCTCCGTTGTCAGGCATCCCTTCGAGGCTGACTCCCCCCAACTGCAACACGACAGCAGCGTCGACTACCATCAGCGATGTGCTGCCAACCAGTCGGTACCCGTTGATCACATCCAAGGCTGTTATGGCGGCGTGTCCGATTGTGGGTGATGCCCTTGACAGGATTGCCCGTGGCGTGGACTGAAGTTATGACCAGCCTGCACTTCTGGGCTTGCCGGGTGGCCGAGTTTGTCCAAATGAGCGTGCTGGATGATCCTGCGATGCTGGCAATGGTTTTTTGCTGAGCAGCGTGGCGGCGTCGTGGCGCGGGTCTGGTGGCAGCTGGCGACGTTTCTGCAAAACACACGCGACCGCCACCACCCTGCCCAGGGCGCCGCGCAACTGGGCAAGGCTTCTCGTTGTGCCAACCCGTCAGCCGGCCTTGGTGGCTTTGTCTGCGTGGCCGCTGTCGAGATTGCCCATGTGCCGTTCAACCTGCTCCGCGCACACCTGTGCGGCGGCCAGCATCTTGCGTTCATGCGTCTTGGTGGCGCGTTTGGTGAGGACCGAGGTGTGGATGGCGGCAGCCATTTCGCCGGAACCATCGCGGATAGGGATGGCGTAACCGGTGATACCTTCAACCGACTCTTCGGCGCTCTTGGAATAACCAGCGGTGCGAATCCGCTTGTATTCGCGCTCGAGTTCGGCTGGGTCAGTGATGGTGGCCGGCGTCACCTTGGGCAGTCGGGCAGCCAGTGCGGTGGCTGCCAGTTTGGGGTCGAATGCGGCGAACAGCTTGCCGGTCGCTGTGCTGTGAAAGTACAGCGGTTCGCCGAGCCGGATGTCAAGCGAGATGCGCTGATTGCCAAGGCAGCGGTCGGCATAGAAGACGCGGTTGCCGACCCGCATGGCAAGGTACACGTCGTCACCGATCTCCTTCACCAGGTCCTGCAGGTGCCGCCGCGCGATGGTGCGGATGTCGAGCGACTGCAACATGCGCAATGACAACGCCACCGCACGCGGCCCGACCGAATAACGCAGTTCGTCTGACACCGTCACCACTTCGGCAGTGACCATGGTCTGCAGTATGTTGTGCACGCTGCTGACTGGCAGCGCCAGCGCGTCCTTGATCTCGGTGAGCCGCAGACCGTCCTTGTGCTTGACCAGCAGATGCAGGACGTCAAAGGTACGCAGGTAGCGGTCGGGGTTCATCCCAAAATTGTAGTCTGTACCTTGCCTCAGACGCCGCCGGCGTGCAGTGTTGACCCGGTGCCAGTCAGCCCCTGGCCGCGTTACAGCAGCGCGTGCAACTTCAACTTCTGCAGCTTGCCGGTGCTGGTCAGAGGCAGTTCCGCGTCGGTCGCGAAGCGAAACCGCGCCGGCACCTTGTAGGCGGCCAATTCCTGGCGGCAGAACTGCCGAAGCTCGTCGGCGCTCGGCTGCGCGCCAGTGTGCGGGATCACCACCGCCACCAGGACCTCGTCGAGTTGCGGGTCGGGAACACCAATAACGTAGGCACTGCGCACCCCGGGGTGGCGCATCAGCGTTTCTTCGATCTCCGCCGGGGCAATGTTGATGCCGCCGCTCTTGACCATCTCCTTGAGCCGGCCCCGGTAGTAGAGATGGCCACTGGCGTCTAGCATACCGATGTCGCCGGTGCGAAAGAAGCCGTCTGCGTCATACGACTCCCGGGTTTTGGCCTCGTCCTTGAAATAGGACAGAAACAACAAGCCCTTGACGCGGATCTCGCCGACCTCTCCAGAGCCCAGGACTGCGCCGGTCTCGACGTCGCAAATGCGCGCAGTCACACCGGGCAGCGGCCGCCCGACCGACTGCAGGCGCAGTGCAAGAGGCTCGCTGGCGTCGGTGACGGCGCAGTTGCCATAGGTCTCGCTCAGGCCATACACATTGCAGATCTCGCGCGCACCCAGGTTCACGGCCAGCATCAGCTGGTCCGGCGTGCCGATCATTGCGCCGCTGCGCAGGCTGTCGAGCTTGCGGGCGGGCCTGTCGGGGTGCTCTGTCAGTGCCAGAACCATGTTGGGCGTGCCGTACAGGATGGAGCAGCGTTCGCGCTCGATCAGCGCCAGCGCCTCACCGGCATCGAAATGGTCCTGCAGCACGACGCAGGCGCCGTGGCTCAGCATGTTGGGCAACGCATTGACACTACCAAAACTCCAGAACAGTGACACCGCTAGCCACAGGCGGTCTTCGTGCGTGACGTGCTGGCGTTCACCGATGTTCCAGGCGTTTTCGATCCACATCCGGTGCTGCAGCAGGATGCCTTTGGGGGCTGCAGTGGATCCGGACGTGTACAGCAGCAGCGCAACATCCTCCCCGGTGATGGCGCTGGCGGCCTCGTCGATCTTCGATTCGTCGACTTCGGCGGAACGCGCCAGAAATTGCTCCCAGGTCAATCCGCAGGCTGCCGGGTCGGGCTCCGACGCAGTGTTTGCCAACCAGACGGTGTGGCGCAGCGCCGGCAGGCGCTGCGCCCACGGGTGCATGCTGTCGACCATGGCCCTGTAGTCGTTCTTCCGAAATGTGTCGACCGCCACCAGCGTGTCCACCTCGGCGTGGACCAGTGCATGTTCCATCTCGCGCGCCGTGGACCAGGTATTGAGGCCAACGGCAGTGGCGCCGATCTGCTGCAGTGCCAGAAAGGCGATGATCCATTGCGGGCGGTTGTCCATCAGGATCGCCACGTGGCTGCCACGCCGCACGCCGAGTGCCCAAAACGCCCTGGCCGCAGTGCGCACCTGCATACGCAGCGCCCGGTAGATGATGCGTATATTACCGGCCACGACTGCTTCACGGTCGCCGAATTTTTCAACTTGGGCGTCGAGCAGCTCGGGAATGGTCTGGTTATCGGGCAAGCGGTTCATGGGTGGCAGCTTGGTCGGGGTTGGCGTTGCAGGTTCACGCCGCCATGCGGGGCACCACCTTCTCGGCCATGAGCACCATGGAGTCGCGGGCAAGCGCGCGGTCTTGCCAGTCCACACCGGCGTACAGCAAGGTGCCGAATTCGCCGGTTTCTTCCTTCAGCCCGTGCAACTGGTCGGCCACCCGTTCAGGCGAGCCATGGATCACCAACTTGGCAATCACCTGTTCCAGCGTCACGCTGTCGTCGGGTGCCTTCGGGTCACTCTTGAAGACGCCCAGCGCGCCACGGCGCTTGAGCTTGGTGAAAAGCGAACGGTAATAGTAGTAATAGGGCCCGTCGCTGCCCAGCGCATAGGCGGCTGCGGTTGCGTCGTCCTTGGCGACAAACACTGTCTTGGCGACCCGCCAGTTGGCCGGGTCCGCAGGGCGCCCTGTGCGTGCGCACCCTTCCACGTACTTGCCCCAATGCGACTTGACCCACAGGGGCAGCAGAAAGTTGGCCGAGATCGGGTCCCAGCCGCGGGCCGCCGCTTCGGTGATGCCGGCTGAAAACGGCGCGACCGCTGTGACTACGATGGGCGGGTGCGGGCGCTGGAGTGGTTTGGGGATCGTGCCCATGCCGGTTTCCGGCAGGTGGGTGCGTTCGGTCGAAAGGCTCCAGAACTGGCCCTTGATGTTGTAGGGCGGGTCGGTCGTCCACAGTTGGAGCACCTGGTTGATCGCTTCCAGGAACATGGCCGGGCGTGGCATGTCCATGTTGCCGAAGATCTCGGCGTCCGAAGGCAGCGCCCCGGGGCTGATACCGAGGATGAAGCGGCCTCCCAGGAGGTGATCGAGCATGGCCAGGTGGGACGCCGTCGCCGCCGGGTGGTGATTGGGCATGTTGATGGTGCCGGTGCCGAGCCGGATGTTCCGCGTGGCAATTGCCAAGCTGGCGATGAACATCGCCGAGGAGGTGATGTTCTCCTCCGGGTCGGTGTTGTGTTCGCCGCAGTACCCTTCCACGAACCCGAGTTCATCGGCCAGAATGAAAGCCTCACGGTCTTCCCGCAAGGTCTGCTGCCAGTCTTTGCCGATGGGATGCATGGGCATGGTGAAAAAGCCGAGTTTCATGGTCACTCCTGGTGCGGTGTTAGGGGGATTTGACGTGCCCCAGGCTGCGTTCCACCTGGTCGGCACAATGGCGCGCTGCATCGATCAGCTTGCGCTCGTGGGGCTTGGTTGCGCGGCTGCCTATGACGGACACATGGATCGCGGCGGCCATGGAGCCGGCTGCCTGGCGGATCGGAACCGCGTAGCCCACGACCCCTTCCACCGCCTCTTCCTGGCTCTTGGCATAACCACGTTCACGAATGCGCTGGAATTCGATTTCGAGCGCGTGCACATCGGTGATGGTGTTGCGGGTGATCTTGCGCAGGGGCTGCTGCAGCGCGCGCTGCGCCAGGCGCGGTTCGTTGGCGGAGAACAGCTTGCCGGTGGCGGTTCCGTGCAAAGACACCGATTCGCCGAGCCGGATATCCAGCGATATTCGCTGCGTGCCCACGCAGCGGTCGGCGTAGAACACCCTTTGCCCCATGCTCAGGGCCAGGTACACGTCGTCACCGATGGCTTTTGCCAGGTCCTGCAGGTGGCGCCGCGCCAGCGTGCGGATGTCGAGCGACGCGGTGATCGCCAGTGCGATGCCCACCGCGCGCGGGCCGATGGAATACAGCAGGTCTTCACTCACGCTCAGCATTTCGGCCGCAACCATGGTCTGCAGCATGTTGTGCACGCTGCTCACCGGCAGTTGCAGGGTGTCCTTGATCTCTGTCAGGCGAAGGCCGTTCCGGTGCTGGGTCAGCAGGCCGAGCACATCGAACGTTCGCAGGTAGCGGTCAGGGCTGATGGCGAGCCTCGCTGTCTGCAGACGGGTGGTTGCTGCGCCCTGCCCGGACTCCCTCCGCGGATGCAAGAGCCAGAAGCGTGAACCCTTCGTAACCCCTGTCGGCGATGTCCTGGCATTCCCTGCGGTAGACACCGATCCTGGCAACATAGGGCATGAAGACCCTCGGCTTGCCGGGAATGTTGGCCCCCAGAAACCAGGAGTTGGCCATCGGGAACAGCGTCCTGGCGGCAGCCTGGTTGACATGGTCGACCCAACGGTCTTCCGCGTCGCGGTTTGCCTCGATGCTGTGCAGGCCGCGATCGCGCAGGTGCTGCAGGCAATCACAGATCCATTCGACGTGGTGCTCGATGCCCACCACCATGTTGACCAGAACCGACGGGCTGCCGGCCCCGGTGATGATGCACAGGTTGGGGAAGCCGCTGGTCATCAGGCCGAGCAGGGTGCGAGGTCCGTGTCCCCACTTGGCTGCCAGGGACTCGCCGTCTTTGCCCCGGATGTCGATGTGCAGCACGGCGCCTGTCAGGGCGTCGTATCCGGTGGCGCAGACCAGTGCATCGAGTTCGAATGTTTCTGCAGCTGTGCGGATGCCGGACGGTGTCACCTCGACGATGGGGGTTTTCTTCAGGTCGACGAGCCGGACGTTGTCGCGGTTGTAGGTTTCGTAGTAGCCCGAGTCGACGCAGATCCGCTTGGTGCCCAGTGGGTGGTCTGTTGGGCACAGGGAATCAGCGACCTGCGGGTCTTTCACCAGTTGCCGAATCCTTGCGCGCACGAAGTCGGCGATGGTGTCGTTCGATGCCTTGTCGAGCATCAGGTCGTTGAAGGCGTGCACAAAGTTGACGCCGCCCTGGCTCCAGCGACGTTCGTATTCGCGCTGGCGGGTTTCCGCGTCGACCGAGGTTGCCGACCTGTCGCTGAACTCGTACAGCGTTCCCAACTCGCGCGCCCGGTTGCGGTGTGCGCGGTACTCGGCTTTCCAGGCCAGCTGGGTCGCTTCCTGAAGCGGCGTGTTCCATGCCGGGATCGAGAAATTGGCGGTGCGCTGGAACACGACCAGCTGCCGTGCCTGACGGGCGATCACGGGGATCGCCTGGATGCCCGACGAGCCAGTGCCGATCACGCCAACCCGTTGCTGTGAAAAGTCGACACCTTCCTGCGGCCAGGCGCCGGTGTGGTGGACCGGCCCGGCAAACCGGTCGATGCCTGGCAGTGCTGGCAGGCGCGGAATGGACAAGGCGCCGGTAGCCATCACACAGTAGCGGGCGGTGATGGGCTCCCCGGCGTCCGTGTGCAGCTTCCAGCACGCGGTGTCCTCGTCAAAGACTGCCGAGCGGACCCGCGTGTTGAAGCGGACGTCGCGGCGCAGGTCGAAGCGGTCGGCCACGTGTTCGAGGTAACGCAGGATCTCGGGCTGACCGGCGTATTTTTCGGTCCACACCCATTCCTGCTCGAGTTCGGGTGAAAACGAATACGAATACTGAAGACTCTCGACGTCGCAGCGGGCGCCGGGATAACGGTTCCAGTACCAGACGCCGCCCACGCCGCCCGCTGCCTCGAGCACCCGCACCGAAAATCCCATGCCACGCAGCCGGTGCAGCAAGTGCAGCCCGGCGAATCCGGCGCCGATCACCAGCACATCGATTTCGGGCGCGGCTCGGCGCCCGGCGGCGCGGCGCATTGCGGGCTGTTCAGGCGTCTGCGCTTGCGCCATGTTCTGCCCCTAGATAGGCGGCAATGACGGCCTCATTCGCCTGTACCTGGGCGGGTGTGCCCTCGGCGATCTTGCGCCCGAAATCCAGTACGACGATCTTGTCTGAAATGTCCATGATCACCGGGATGTCGTGCTCAACGATCAGGAAACTCATGCCGTACTGCTGGCGAACGCGTTGGATCAGCGTGGTCATGGCGGCCTTCTCGGAACTGCTCATGCCAGCCATGGGTTCATCGAGCAGCACGAGGCGGGCCTTTTGCATCAGTGCGCGGGCAAACTCCACCTGTTTCTGCCGCCCGTACGACATTTCACCGGGCATCAGGCTGGCGGTCTCCGGCATGCCGAGGAACTCGAGCACTTCCATCGCGCTGGCCACGGCGGCGCGCTGCTCGGCGCGCGCCTGCGGCGTCATGAACACACCCTGCAACAGGCCGGAACTGCCCTGGCGGTAGGCTCCCACCAGCAGGTTGTCCAGCACGGTCAGACCACCGAACAGGGCGAGGTTTTGAAACGTGCGCGCAATGCCATGCTGTGAGACCCGGTGTGCGGCCAGGCCTGTGATGTCGGCGCCGTCGAAGCTCACCTTGCCGCTGGTCGGGGTGTACATGCCGGTGACGCAGTTGAACAGCGTGGTCTTGCCGGCTCCATTGGGGCCGATGAGGGAGGTGATGGAGCCCTTCTCCATGTCAAACGATACGTTGTCCAGTGCGGTGATGCCCTGGAAGCGCATCAGCAGGGAGTTCACTTCCAGCAGCGTGGAACTCATTTGGAACCCTTGCTTCGCACTACGGTGCGATTCGCCTTTGGAAGCAGCCCAGCGGCTCATGCTGTTGCCTCCCCGAGCCTGGCGCTGTCTCCTGCGTTGCGCTTCGCGCCCAGATAGGATTCCTTGATCGTGTCGCTGGCCGCGACATCGGCCGACGGGCCCGACAGCACGATCTTGCCGCGGTCGAGCACATAGGCGGTGGACGCGAACTCCAGCGCCAGGCGGACGTTCTGTTCGACCACCAGCATCGAGGTCCCCAGCGTCTCGCCAACCACACGCAACTGCTTGTAGATGGCCTGCACGATCAGTGGCGCCAGTCCCAGCGAGAGCTCATCCACCAGCAGCAGCCGTGGGCTGGCCACGAGTGCTCGGCCCAGCGCCAGCATCTGCTGTTCGCCGCCCGACAACCACCCTGCGGCCTGCTGGCGGCGCTCCAGCAGCCGCGGGAACAGCGCATACACCGCGTCCATGCGCTCCTTGACCGCCGCGCGCGGCAAGATGGCGGCGCCCACGCTGAGGTTGTCCTCGACGCTGAGCTGCTTGAATATCAGCCGCCCTTCCGGCACCTGGGCCATGCCCAGGCGCACCAGCTTGTGGGTCGGGACACCGACGATCGATCGTCCTTCCAGCGCAATGCTGCCGGAGGCGATATGCCCATGGTGCAGGGACAGCAGCCCGCTGACGGCGCGGATCAGGGTGGTCTTGCCGGCCCCGTTGGCGCCGAGCAGGGCCACGATGCTTCCCTTGGGGACCGACAGGTTCACCGCGTCCAGCGCCAGGCCCTTGCGGGCATAACCGACCGACAGGCCCCGGACTTCGAGCAGGCCATCCATCAGTTCCTGCTCCTGGAGGCAAGGCGGTTGCGGATCTGGCGTCCGATGCCGGCCAGGCCGCCGGGCGCGAAGATCAGCAGCAGGATCACCAGCAGGCCGAACACCAGTTGCACCAACTGTGCCTTGTGGTCGATCAACAGCAGACGTACCAGCCCGCTGGAGTCACTGGCCTGGGTGGCGAAGCCAGTGATGATGGAGGGCAGCAGCAGCCAGACTGCCGCGCCCACCAGGGAGCCGCGCAGCGACCCCATGCCGCCGATGATGATCATGGCGATGAACTGGATCGCGAAATTGATGTTGAAGGCCTCCGAGTTCAGGTTCGTCAGGTAATACGCGTACAGGGCTCCGGCCACCGCGGCGATCGATGAGCTTAAGGCAAACGCCTTCAGGCGCAGGATGCGCACATCGACACCGACCGAGGTGGTCGCCAGTTCGTGGTCGCGCATGGCCATCATGACCCGGCCTTCCCGGGTATGCAGGCTGTTGCGTAGCCCCCAGTAGACCAGGGCGACCAGCGGCAGCAGAAAGAAGTACCAACGCATTGGTGAACTGAGGTCATAGCCCAGGAGCGAAGCGGTTTTGTAAGGTACACCGACGACGTCGAAGGCCTTGAATTGGTACTCCATGAACGCAAAGACCACGATGTAGTGCATGGCGAATGTCGACAGCACGAAATACAGGCCGCGTACCCGCAGCGAGGGCAGGCCCGCCAGCAGCCCGGCCACTGCCCCGGCCAGCGCAGCTGACAACAGCACCAGCGGAAAAGGCCAGCCCAGCTGCGAACCGGTGGCGGCCGCCGTCATGGCACCCACGGCATAAAAGCCCGCATGCCCGATGGAGATGAGGCCGGCGCATCCCGTCAGGTAGTTGAGCGACAGTGCCCCGAGCATCGCGATCAGCATCAGGTTGATCTGCGACAGGCCCAGGTTGAGCAGCTGCATGTTGGTCAGGCGCACGCCGAAGATCGTGCGCTCGGTCAGCAGCACCGGCAGGTAACACAACAGGGCGAGTACGGCCAACGCCCAGATCCAGCGAGTAAGCCTGCGCGACGCGGGTTGGCCACCTGTCGCAGGTAAAGTGGCGGTGGTCATGGCGGGTCGGTTCTGCGGGTGGCGGCTGCTTGCGTCAGACGCGACCAAGTTCGCGCTGGCCAAAAAGCCCCCAGGGGCGGACCATCAGGATCAACAACAGCAGCGAATAGATCACGATGTCGCTGGATTTCGGTGAAATATATGTGGCTGCCAGCTGTTCGATGACACCCACCAGCAGGCCGCCTACGATGGCCCCCGGGATACTCTGCATGCCGCCGATGACAACGGCAGGCAGCGCCAGCAGGCCGATGGTCTCGATATCGGTCGAGGCGAGCTGCAACTGCCCCAGGAACACGCCGCCGACTGCTGCCAGGCTGCTGCCGATGGCCCAGGCCAAGCGGTTCATGACGTTGACGTTGACACCGGACACGACGGCGGCTTCGTGCCCGTCGGCGGTGGCGCGCATGAGCAGACCGATCGAGGTGAACCGGAAAAAGGCAAAGAAAGCCCCCATGCAGGCCCAGCTGGTGAGCGCCGCCGTGAGGTGCAGCTGGGAAACGCGTACATCGCCGACCAGGAAAATGCCGGTGGGCATCGGTGTCGTGAGGTTGCGGCCCTGCGAGCCGAAGATGATCTCGATGATGGCGCGCAGGACGATCGACAGCGCGATGGTCAGCATGATGACCGACAGCATCGGCCGCCCCGCCAGGGGCTGTATAAGCAGGATGTGGATGACCACGCCGAGGATCGCCGCCGCCACGATGATGAAGACCACAGCCAGGGGAAATGGCAGCCCGAGCAGGGTGATCGAGGTCACGGCGAAGAATGCACCGCAGACCACGAACATCCCCTGCGCGAAATTGAACACGTCTGTGGCCTTGAACACCACCGCGAAGCCCAGGGCCACCAGGCCGTAGATGCTGCCCAACGCAAGGCCGCTGAACAGAACTTGTGCTAACACGGCATCACTCCTGGAGGGCCTGCGGCCGGACTACTTTGTGTACTTCGCGTAGTCGGCGTAGTCGCCGAACGAGATGAACTTCTTGGCCTTGTAGTCGTAGTCGAACACCTTGAACAGGATTGGACCGTCATGGTTGGTGGACGTGTAGGTCACCGGGGCCATCAGGCCCTTGGTGTCCAGTGTGAAGCCCTTGTTCAGGTACTCGACAAGCTTGGCGCGCGTGGGCTGCGGTCCGACCCCGTTCAGCGCGTCGGCGGCCATCTTCGCCATCGCCCAGCCGTGCACATAGTTGACGTCATCCTTCATGCCGCTGCGGCCGACCTTGTCGGCAAAGGCCGACATCTCCACGTTGCCGGGTGCGTTGTCCGAACCTCCGGGGGTGACGCAGCTGACGAAGGCGTAGTTCTCGCCAGCCTGCTCGCCCATGGCGATGAAGATCTGCGGTGCGCCGAGGTAGCTGATGCCGAAACCGGGGATTTTGGAGCCGTACTGGGCCAGGCCCTTCATGGTCAGGATGGCGGTATTGGAGACACCGTAGATGGTGATCAGGTCCGGCTTGGCGGCGATCACCTCGAGCACCTGCGGCGTGGCGTCCACCGCGGTGACCTTCATGGTTGTCAGGACGGCGGTGCCGCCGTACTTGGCAGCCACATCCTTGACGTACTCATGGTACTCCACACCGCCGGCGCTCTCGATGGACACCGTCATGATCTTCGGGTTCTTGAGCTTGAGTTTGTCGACGTAGTAACCGATGCCGGACTGGGCCATTTGTTTGTAGCCACAAAAGCCGCTGTAGGCCATCGGCGAGACTGGTTCGTTCAGGGCCTTGGTGGGGGTGTAGGTGCCGAGGACGGGCACCTTGCCGCTGCGGATGGTGGGTGCCAGCGAGACCTGCGAGCTGGAGGAGCCCACCCCCGAGATGCCGATCACGGGTGTTTGCCCGACGAGCTTTTCGTAGTTGATCTTGTCTTGCGCGGGATTGAAGCGGCTGTCCTCGGCCAGCACGTTGATCTTGCGGCCATGCACGCCGCCGGCTTCGTTGACCTTGCGCATGTAGTCCTGGAAGCCGTTGGTCCAGACGCCTTGCGAGGCCGAGGTCGGGCCGCTGAGGTCCATCATGACACCCCAGTCGATGCGGTCCTTGAAGACACCGTCGCCGGGATTTTCCTGCTGAGCGGCCGCGCCGAAAGCGGCGCCACCGACCACCAGGCCGGCGATCAGTCGTGCCACGGCCGGGCGGATGGCCGCTGCGGCCGATGGCTGTACCGCGGGGCGGTTGGTGTGTTCTGGTGCCTTCATGCTGTCTCCTGGTTGGTGCACTTCAAAACGGATGTGCTGCGGTTGACGATCGACGAACCCAATATTTCGAATAATCGAAAAGTAATCTATATTTTCGAAAATTGTACCACTGAGTATTATTTGTTGGTGAACTAGTAGACCTTGTGCCTAGAGGTTTTCCCTGCCCCTGCCTAAAGGGCTGCGCCGCCATCCATCGCCACCTCGGACCCGGTCATGTAGAGGCTTGCGTCACTGAGCAGGAACAACACCAGGCCAGCAATTTCCTCCTTGGTGCCCAGGCGCTTCATGGGCAGCTGCTGGACGCGGCGCAGGTTTTCCTCGCGCGAGCGCACGTCGAGCATGTTGGTGTCGATCGGGCCGGGATGGACCGAGTTGACGCGGATGTTGCTGGGCGCCAGTTCGAGCGCCGCAGCCTTCGTCATGCCCCGCACCGCCCACTTGGTGGCTGTATAAGCGATGGAGTTGGGCGCGCTGCGCAGCGCCACGGTGGAGGACATGTTGACGATCGCACCGGTGCCGGTGCGTTGCAGCGCGGGGACCACGGCGCGCATGCCCAGGAAAGTGCCGAGCTGGTTGATGCGGGTGTGGCGCTCGAACTCGGCGGCGTCGGTGTCCACCAGCGCCACCGGTTTGTAGACCCCGGCGTTGTTGACCAGGCCATGCAGCGCGCCCATCCGTTCGGCCATGGCGACCGCGTCGCTCCATTGCGCCTCGCTCGTCACGTCGAGCGGCTGGAACACGCAGCCGGGCCCCAATTCGGCCGCGAGCATCTGGCCCGCTTCGGTCAATACATCGCCGATGACAACCCGTGCACCTTCGGCGACCAGACCACGCGCCTGGGCCTCTCCCAGGCCACGCGCGCCACCTGACACAAGATAGACCCTGTTCTCGAACCTGTTCATGCTGAACTCCCCAATGGTGTCAAAACCGGCAGGCGTGCCGTGGGACGGTGTCCGGATGCGAGCGTGGATGCTCAGCCGGCAGGCTGCGTTGTCGGGGTGCCGCGGTGCAACGCGTCGCCAATGGCCGCACAGACGAAATCCAGCATGACATTGCTTGCCTGGACCAGCTTGCCGTGCATCAGCATGCCGTGCATGTGGTCGCTGAGGTGCAGCACCGTCGCACGCACATCTTCGGATTCGAGCCGGCGTGCGTATTCGCGGCCTTCGTCGCACAAGGGGTCGTGCGTGACCGTCATGACCAGCGCGGGCGGCGTGCCAGCCAGGCTCTTCGCCAGCAGCGGCGAGGCCCGCCAGTCGCGCCGATCGGCGGCGTTGGGCGTGTAGTGGTCGATGAACCAGTGCATGGTGGCGGCAGTCAGCGGAACACCCGAAACCACGCGCTCGTAGGAGGCGCATTGGGCCGTGAGGTCGACCACCGGATACAGGAGTGCCTGGTACATGGTGGGCGGTGCCGTGCCGTCGCGCCCCATCAAGGCCAACACTGCGGCCAGGTTGCCCCCGGCGCTGTCGCCGCCGATGGCTATGCGCCCTGGTGCGATAGACAGGTCGTCGGTGTGTTCCGACACCCATTGCAAGGCCGTGGCCGAGTCGACCAGTGCGGCCGGAAAACGGTGCTCTGGCGCCAGGCGGTAGTCGACCGCCACCACGCAGATGCGGGCCTTGTTGGCCAGGATGCGGCACAGGCGGTCATGGCTGTCGAGGTTGCCGATGACCCAGCCGCCGCCATGCAGGAACACCATGCAGGGCAGCCTCTCGCTGTCGCTGGTTCCGATGCCGCGGTAGACCCGCAGCGCCAGGTCACCACCTTCACCCTGGATCGCCAGGTCGCGCACGGAGGCGACGTCGGCGACCGCCGGTTGCACCACGTTCCAGCCAGCGGCATAGGCGGCGCGGGCCTGCTCCGGCGTCAGCAGTTCGAATGGGCGGGCGCCGGCCTTGCGGCCGGCCTCGATCATGGCGGTCACCTGGGGGTCGAACGTTGGCATGGTGCTTTCATTCCCTTCCATTTGGGGGGCGCCTTTCGGCAAATGCGGCTGCGCCTTCCCGGGCGTCCACCGATGCCAGGACCGGGCCGGTGATTGATTCCCGGCGCGCGAGCATGTCGGACGTGGGCCTGGAAACGATCGCCAGACCGGCATCGCGCAGGGCGGCATGGGTGACGGCATGCAGGGCCTCCTCGAGTGACGTGCTGCCGGGATTGCGCGGCGCGTGGATCGCGCTGCCAATCGCACCGACCTGCGTGTGTATTCCCATAACCTGCCTTTGTCGTAGTCAGCGAGCCGTCGGAGGCGGTTTTTCGCAATTTCGAACCTATATCCTTTATTTCGAAAACTTTACCACAAACACTGTTTCGATCTGAATGAATTGATACGGCTAAGACATTTGTCTTAACTTGTTGGCTTAAGTATCTACTCACCAGTAGTCGCATTCTCCGACTGATATGGAGGCCTCCGATGTCGTCCCTGCCGCTGCACGGTGTGCGGATTCTCACCATGGCCGAGCAGTAACCCGGGCCCTATGCCACGATGCTGCTCCGCGACCTTGGCGCCGGCGTCATCCTGGTTGAGCGCCCCGGCAGCGGCGACCCCTCGCGCCGGTTTCCGGGCCTGTTCGCGGCCTTCAACCGCGGCAAGCGCTCCGTGGCGCTTGACCTCAAGTCACCCCATGGCCACGCAGACTTTCTGCGCCTGGTCGACACCGCCGATGTCGTGATGGAGGGGTTTCGACCCGGCGTGGTCGCCCGGCTTGGCATAGGCGCCGAACAGTTGCGCGCGCGCAAACCGTCGCTGGTCTACCTGCCGATTTCCTCGTTTGGCCAGGTCGGCCCGGGCCACGGCGTGGCCGGGCATGACCTCAGCATCCAGGGGGCCGCCGGCATGATCGACGTGCCGTCCGGGCAGGAGGCCGGTTTCGCGCCGCCGGTGCTGCCGCTGGCCGACATTTCCGCCGGCATGTTTGCCGCCCTGGGTGTCGTGACCGCCCTCTTCGCCCGCTCCAGGACTGACCGGGGCGCGACCGTGGACGTGTCCATGCTCGACGCCCTGGTGAGCTGGATGACGGCAACGCTGGCGCCACCGATGAACGGCCTGCCGATCCGCGTCCTGCCACCGCCAGAGCCGGCGTATGGGCTGTTCGCCACGGCGGATGGCAAGCAGATCACCTTGAGCATCGCCGGGGACGGCGCGATGTGGAATTCGTTGTGCCGGATGCTCGGCCTGGAACAGTTTTCCGGCCTGGATGAGCAAGGCCGGGTCGATCGCAGGCTCGAAATCGACCCCCTGCTTAGCGTGGCGCTGAAGCAGTGGCCTTACCAGGCGCTGGTGGAGCGCCTGGAGCACGAAGGTGTCGCCTTCGGTCCTGTATGGCGGCCGCATGAGGTGTTCGCCGATCCCCAGCTTGCATCCCGCCACATGACGATCGATGTCGAAGGTCCGCAGGGCCCGCGCACCTTCATCCGGCAGCCGCTGCTGTTCGACGGTGTGGGCGCGGGGGTTTCGGGCCCGGTGCCGCGGCCGGGCCAACACAACGCGGACCTGCTGGAGCGCAGGCCGGCAATAGTCACTTCCGGCTAGGCCCCCGGGCTGGCGGCCGTGCCGACTTGCCGGCAGGTGACGCAGCAGCGCGCCGTCGTGGCATGGCCTGCACCATGGACAGCACCAGCGTGGCAACCTGCTGGGCGATCTGCTCCTGGCTCAGGCGGCCATCCGGACGGTACCAGACGTAGGACCAGCTGATGATGCCGCCAATGGCCAACGAGGCCACCTGCACGTCGTCAACGATGAACTCGCCGGTTGCGACGCCTTCCTTCAGCAGCCCGGAGAACTTGCGGTCGAACTCGCGGCGCAGCTTGTTGATGGCCTCGATGCTCTGCGCTGAAAGATGTTTTTCCTCGCGGTTGTAGATCGCGATGTGGCCCTGGTTCTCAAGCACCGCGAGCATGAAGTCGTGGGCCAGAATGGCCAGCTTGTCGATGGGGCTGGCGTCCGATGCGACCACCCGGTCAAGAACGTCCAGCGAGGTGCGGATGCCGCGCGAACAGATCTCGGCCAGCAGTTCTTCCTTGGACCGGAAATGCGAGTAGATGAACGGCTTGGTCACGTTCATGCGTGCGGCCACCGCCTCCAGCGTGGTGTTTCCCAGCCCGTGCTTGTGGAACAGTTCCACTGCTGTGGAGATGATCCGTTCGCGCTTGAGGCGGGACACGGCATCGCGGATGTCTTCGACCATTGCACCGGTGCCCAGGGACTTGGCTGCGCTGCTGTCGCGTGGCGGTCGGGCTGCTTTTGCGGCGAGTGAGTTTTTCATACTGTTCAGTATATCCAGCGGTTTTCCAGTAGTGTCACGAAGTGCAGGGCTGGAACAAAAGGTCCACACCATCCGGCCTGATCTCGAAGACACCGGCCACCGGCATCCAAGATGGCGGGCGACAGTTCCACGCGCCAACGCCCCTTGTGCTGCATGCCGCGAGCCTACAACACGGCGACCGGGGCCAGCGGGCTGCCGGTGGCGCCCACGATCGGCAGCGCACTGGCCATGAACAGGAATTCGTGGCGGCCGCTGGCCACCAGCGGGTCGAGCATCACGCCTTCGAGCAGTGGCACGCCGTGGTCGCGGATCAGGTACTGGTGCACCGGAAACACCTTGCCTGCGGGAAATGGCAGCACCTCGACGGCGAAGTTGTCGGCCCCCACCAGTGCCACCTCGCGCTCGACCAGCCACTGGGCGGCTGCCACGTCGATGCCTGGTTCGTTGTTGAAATCCACCTGTTTGGCGCCCTGCTGCGATTCGAGCCAACCGGTGCGCAGCAGCACTGCATCACCACGCGCCGGTATGACGCCAGCTGCCGCTGCGGCTGCAGCAAGGTCGTCCGGCCCGATGGATTCGCCAGGAGCCAGCACGCGCCCCTTGAGGCGCACCAGATCGAGCAGCAGTCCGCGTGTGACGATCGGAGGCATCTTCTCCACGCCCAGGTGGGCGGCTCCGGTGGTGCTGCGGATCGAATCGCCCAGGTAGCCGTTGTAGAGCCTGTCGTCGTACCACGCATGGCACAACGCGTCCACATGGGTGCCGATGTGCAGGGGCATCACCACCGTGTCCTCCGCAAACTGGAAGCCGCCGGGGCGCCGCCTTCCTGCAACTGCGTAGTCGCCCCCGTCGCGCCCCATGAAGTGCTGCAGCCCGCAGCGGTGTGCGGGCACTGGCGTCTTGCCTGACAGCAGTTGCGCCAGGCGCAGCACCTCGCCGCTGCGCACCAGCCGCGTTGCGCGCAGCACCTGGTCGGGGCCGATGAAATTCAGCGCACCGCGCTCGTCCTGCGGACCCCAGCGGTTCCAGGAATTGGCGGTGTTCATGGAGTCCCTTCGCTCTGCGAGCTTTGGTGCCGCGCCCCTTCGGGCGGCCGTGCCGGGCTCATGGAGTCCCCAGGCGGGCCGACAACTTTCGGGCCGCATCGCACAGCCGGGCGACGGCCGGGTCGTGTTCGGTGAAATCGGGCGACTCGCCCATCATCGTGAGCGCCAGCACGATGTTGCCGCTGGCGTCGAACACCGGCGTGCTGACTGCGCTCACGCCGCGCTCATTGACGTCGCGGATGATCGCGTCGTAGATGGTGCCGAGTTGCCGCTCACGGACCAGCGCCAGATGCGCGTCCACCGCCTCGCGGGTTGAAAACCGGGCCCCCGGGACATGGTGGCCGGCAGCGATCTCGGCTTCCAGATAACGCGTCGTGCGTTCTGGCGCAGAGTACGCTGCAAACACCTTGCCGGTCGCCGATCCCAGGAGTGGCAGGACCATGCCGCAGCGCAGTTCGACGTCCAGTGGTTTTTTCGCCTCGATCCACCAGATCAGGGTCGGACCGAAATTACCCCAGACGCCCAAGCCCACGGTCTTGTCGGTTTCGTGGTTCAGGTCCTCCAGGCAGGGACGGGCCAGGTGCACCGCATTGAGCGTTGCGACATTGCCCGAGGCGCCCCCACGGTCGCCGGCGTTGTTGTAGGGGTGCACTACCATGTAACGGCCGGCGCCAAAGGCCAACGGCTTGCGGCTGGTGGCCACGATCCTTTCGACCCGGCCCAGGAATATGGCGTGGTCACCCCCGGGGTAGGTCGCTTCGGCGCGGCACTCCAGGTAGGCCGAGCAGCCATCTATCAGCGGCACGCCACCGATGCCGGCGGTGGTGGTTACTCCGGCGAAGCGGTCGTCGACCGATCGGGCGAACTGGTTCGAGACTGCGATCTGGTCCTCGGACAGGATGTTGACCACGAAGCGCGCCGCCCGGTTGTAGATTGGAAAGGTCTTGGCGCTGGTGCGCAGGCTCCACACGATCAGGGGCGGGTCGAGCGACACCGAGTTGAAGGAGTTGGCCGTCATGCCGATCGGCCTGCCAGTGTCGTCGAGCGCCGTGATCACGGTCACGCCGGTGACGAAGGAGCCCAGGCAGCGGCGCAACTCCGCCGGATCGATGCCGGTGGCCACGGGTGCGTCGCGTGCGGGCAGTGTCATGGTGCTTGTTTCAGTGCGACAAGGGTCGCGAAGGCCATCGAGTCTGCGGGCCGGACACGCTGCCTTGTGCCCGCAGCATTTTACCATTAAGATTTCATATATGCGTGATGGTATCTTAATACTACTAATGGGTACGTCAAGGCCAACCCTTCTCGACCTGTCCATCCAGCCCGGGGATGTCGGGTGGCGGTGATCACCAGCATCGCCGATCTGCGGGATCTCGCCCGCCGCCGTGTTCCGCGCATGTTTTTCGACTACCTCGACGCCGGTTCCTGGACCGAGGGCACCTTGCGCGCAAACGTGGGCGACCTGCAGGCGATCAAGTTGCGCCAGCGTGTGGGGGTTCCGATCGGCAACCGCTCCCTGCGCACCCAAATGGCCGGGCAGGAGGTGGTGATGCCGGTCGCGCTGGCGCCCACTGGCCTGACGGGCATGCAGCATGCCGACGGCGAGATGCTGGCTGCGCGCGCCGCAAAGGCGTTCGGTGTACCGTTCACCTTGTCGACCATGAGCATCTGCTCCATGGAAGATGTGTCGCAGGCGGTCGGCGGCCATCCATTCTGGTTTCAGCTGTATGTCATGAAGGACCGTGTTTTCGTGGAGAGCCTGATCGACCGTGCAAAGGCACTGGGTTGCACGGCGCTGATGGTGACGCTGGATGCGCAACTCGTCGGGCAGCGGCACCAGGACATCCGCAATGGCCTGAGCGCGCCGCCGCGTCTCAGTCTGCGCAACATCGCCAACATGGCGACCCGTCCGCGCTGGGCCTGGGGGCTGCTGCGCACGCGCCGGCGCAGCTTCGGCAATATCGTCGGCCATGCCAGGGGCGTGCACAGCATCGATGGCTTGGCCGAATGGGCGGCAAGCCAGTACAACGCCGATCTGCAGTGGAGTGACATCGCGTGGATCAAGCGCCGCTGGGGCGGCAGGCTGATCCTCAAGGGCATTCTTGACGCCGAGGACGCGCGGCTGGCCGTTTCGTGCGGCGCCGATGCACTGGTGGTATCGTACCATGGCGGCCGCCAACTCGACGGCGCGGTGTCGGCCATCCGAGCCCTGCCGGGCATCGTCGATACGGTCGGGCGCGAGATCGAGGTGCACATGGACAGCGGGATCCGCAGCGGCCAGGATGTGCTCAAGGCCCGGGCACTCGGCGCACAAGGCGTGTTTGTCGGCCGCGCCTACCTCTACGGTGTTGGGGCCCTGGGCGAAGCAGGCGTGACACGCGCGCTGGAGATCATCCGCAAGGAGCTCGACGTGAGCATGGCAATGTGCGGCCATACCGACATCAACCAGGTTGACCGGCGCGTGCTGGTGCCGGGAACATGGTGACCATCCACTCATCATTCATTTCGAAACAGCGAAATTGTTTTCGATTTTAAGATAAAGTATGGCCTGCTGATGTGTTCGGCGGGAGCATGAACGCAGCACTGCCATTCGTTGCGGCAACGTGCCGCAGCCAACCTGAGTCGGAGTAGGAATGCCAGTCACCCAACACCCCCTCCACAGATCCGTACGAGCGGAGCTACCGCATACGGCTCCTGCCTTGGGTGATGACGATCAGACGCTGGTTGGGGTAGGGGTGGCAGATTTTGGGACTTGCAATCCAGTGATCCATCAATCGGTACATTCGACGCCATGTGACTCGGCCGGTCTGGCTGCGGCGGCACAATGTGCGATGCCACAACCGTACGACCTGATGGCGGAACGTCCTCAGCCGCGCGCCGTTGCAAGGCACGCCGAAGTACCGGTCATGTCCGGTCACCACCGCGCGCAGGTACTCGCCCTGCTCTTTGATGGGCCGGTGCATGCGCCGTCTGAGTTCGATCTTGAGCGCCTGGAGCTTGCCTCGCAGGCGTTTGGCACTGGTCAGCCGCAGGACCATGAACTTTCCCTTGCTCGTCTTCCCGCAGCAATGCGTGAAGCCCAGGAAGTCGAAGGTCTGCGCTTTGCCCTGTCCCGCGCGGCGCCGGTTCTCCTGGGCGAAGCGCCCGAACTCGATCAACCGCGTCTTCTCAGGGTGCAGCTTCAGCCCGAACTGGCCCAGCCGCTCGGACACCGCACGCTCGAAGCGTTCGGCATCACTGCGGTACTGGAACCCGGCAACCCAATCGTCGGCATAACGTACGACGATCATGTCACCCCGGGCGTGGCGTTCCCTGTACTGCTTGACCCACAGGTCAAACGCGTAGTGCAGGTAGATGTTGGCCAGCAGTGGGGAAATGCTGCCGCCTTGCACCGTTCCCACCTCGCTTGTGCTCAACCTGCCCTCTTCCAGAACGCCCGCGTGCAGCCATTTCTTGATCAGCCGCACCACGCGCGCATCAGCCACGCGATGCTCGATGAATTTGATCAGCCAGTTGTGTTCGATGGTGTCGAAGAATTTGCTGATG
>JAYVRP010000468.1:0-6001 GCA_043776215.1 Rhodoferax sp.
AGCGGTGTGTCCTTGGCCAGCAGGCGGATGACCTTGCGCGGCGCGTCGAACTCGCCGTTGTGCCGGCCCAGGTAACACGGGTCGTGGAAAACCACGCGCTCGAAGGTCGGCGCCAGTGTGATGCGCCGCTCGGCCAGCAGCTGCGCAATCACCTGCGTGTGGTGCTCGACCCGGTAGTGGCCGCCGAACTCGGGGTATTCGTTCTTCAGGCTGTTGAAGGCATGCGGATCGCAGGTAACGATGCGCTTCACGCCCAAGCCGTCGAGCGTGGTCACCAGCGTGCCGGCGAGTTGCTGGAACATCATCTCGTTGCCGGCGCGGCGCACGCATTCGCCGGTGGACGTTTCGGCATCACCCAGGATGGCAAAGCGCACGCCGGCCGCCTTCAGGATGCTTGCGAAGGCACGCGCAATCTTTTGCCCGCGCGGGTCGAAGGACTGCGCCGAACCGACGTAGAACAGCAGGTCGAACTGCGCCACCTGGCGGGCGTCGGTCAGGTGCGGCACGTCGAGGTCGCGCGCCCAGTCGGCGCGTGTCTGCGCCGGCAGGCCCCAGGGGTTGCTTTGCGACTCGTAGGCCTCGAACACCGGTTTGAGCGCGTGCGGAAACTCGCCTTCCATCATCACGCGGTGCTGGCGCAACTTGTAGAACTTGGCGAGGTGTTCGAGCTCGATCGGGCAGGCGGCCTCGCAATACCCGCAGGTGGTGCAGGCCCACAGGGCTTCTTCGCTGATCACCGGGCCGATCAGCGCCGGCAGCGGGTCATCGCCTTCGGCCGGGGGCGGTGCGAGCAGCACCTCGCGTTTTTCGAGCAGGTGGTGCTTGAGGCCATCGTGGACCCACTTGAGCGACAGCGGCTTGCCGGTCAGGAAGGTCGGGCAGGCGTCCTTGCAGCGGCCACATTCGGTGCAGGTGAAGGCGTCCAGGCCGTCCTTCCAGGTCAGGTCGCGCGCGGTGTGTACGCCGACACGCATGGCGGCGGCATCGGCGTCGTCGGACATCATCTTTTCCAGATCGACCGAGGGCACCACGTTGGTTGGCCCGCCGCGTCTGAAGAACAGCGTGGGCAGCGCGGTGACGATGTGAAAGTGCTCGCCCGTTGGCAGGATCACGAGGAACGTGAACACGGTGGCCAGCTGGAGCCAGTACGACAACTGGTAGCCCACCTGCAACCACGCCTGCGACAGGCCGGTCATCTGAGCGGCGATGGCGCTGCCCATGAAGGCGAAATGGCGCTCATGCGCAACACCCGCGTCGCTGCCAGAGAGCAGCGCAAAGCGAAATCCGTCGTACAGCAGGTCGGTGAGCATGATCACCGTGATCAGCACCAGCACCAGCAGCGCTTCGCGATTGGGTTCGAGCCTTCGCGGTGGCGCCACGTAACGCCGGAAGAAGGCGTAGACCAATGCCGCCAGCACGGCCAGTTCGATGCCATCCTTGAGCGCGGCGAACAGCCCGCCGGCGAGTCCCGGATAACTGAAGGGTTCGTGATAACCGATGGCGATCAACTGCAGCTTGCGCAGCAGCAGCGCCATGAAACCCAGGAAGATCACGGTGTGCATCAGCCCCGGCTTCCAGTCGCGCGAGACCATGCGCCGTTGCAGGAATCCGTTGACCAGCACCGACTTGACCCGGCTGGCAGGATGGTCCCAGCGCACCTCGGGCTGCAGGTGCATGATGATCGCCAGCTTGCGCATCGCCAGCACTGCGAAGCCGGCAAAGCCAGCCAGCATCAGCAGGGTGATGCCAATCGGACTCATGGGTATCTTGCCTCCCTACAGGTGCGTGCGGCCATCGTCAACAGGTTGGGAGCACTCGCCGGTGCTACGCGATCACTGAACCGGATCGGGGTTCCGACCCAGGAATCAATATACGGGAACGGCCGATCAATCCCTTGACTCATGTCATGTTCGGGTCAGAGCCTGAGAGTCTTTCTGCTACCTGATGAACCACCAAACTCGGCCGTTCGCCCTGAGCAGGGGTTGAGCTGGTCGAAACCCCGAAAGTCGAAGGGCCTCGCGCCGAAGTCTTCTCAATCTCTCAGGCCGTACGCGGCAGAAGCACGCAACTGCGGGTGCAGCCCCGTGCGCACGACGGCCGGCGCGGCTCGGTGCGCCCTGGTTGATTTATGTCAAGAGCGGCCGGGTCACCCTGGCATATGGTTCGGTTGGGTTGGCGCGGATTGTCTGCGTCGCCCGTGGCCTCTGTCGGCCGGGCCACCTGGACCCGACCGGTGCCGTCAGGCGGCTTCAAAGGAACAATGCCATGCGACGGCAGGATTGCGATTGGTTCGCGCGGTTGGTGGGCGGAGTTTCCCGGTGGACAGCGGGCGCGCTGGCGGCGCTGGTGCTGGCCAGCCTCACCGTCCCCACGGCAACGCGGGCTGCCACTGCCAGCGCTGCGGCGGCTGCCGCTTCTGCCGCCGCCGCCACCGCCACTGTGCCCCTCAAGGAAAAGTGCCTCGTCTGCCACGACGACGCCGAGATGAAGAACGACGCTGGCAAGTCGGTCGCCGTGCTGGCAGACGACTTCGGCCGCTCGGCCCACCGCAAACTCGACTGCGCCGAATGCCATGACGCGGCACGCAGCGTCAAACATCCGCGTAACCCGCTCGGGGCAGTGGCGCCCAAGGTGTGCCAGGACTGCCACGCCGACGAGTTCAAGGCCGTATCCGGCAGCATCCACCGACGCCAGGCCGGGAGCGAACAGGCGATCAAGGACTGCACCGCCTGCCATGCCAGCCTGCACCGGGTGCACAAGGGCGGCGACCCGGAGTCCCCGCTCTCACCGGTCAACCAGATCAAGACCTGCGGCGCCTGCCACAAGGACATGATGGCCAACTACGAGCGCAGCGAGCATGCGCGCGCGTTGCTCAAGGCAGGGCTGTCGCAAGCCGCCCCGTCGTGCGCGAGCTGCCACGGCAAGCACGAGATCCACAAGAAGACCGAGGCTGCCGCCACGACGAGCCATGCCAAGATTCCCGAGACTTGCGGCAAGTGCCATGCCGGCGTGCTGCGTGAGTGGGAGGGCAGCGCCCATGGCACCGTGTGGAAGAAGGCCGCCGATGGACAGAAAGTCGGCGACGGCCCGGTCTGCTCGACCTGCCATGAGCCACACGCGATCAAGCGTCCGGATACGGCCGTGGTGCGCGACCAGGTGGCCGACCGTTGCGGCAATTGCCACGCGAAAGTCGATGCGTCGTTCCACGACAGCTTCCATGGCAAGGCCAGCTCGCTCAACAACGCCAAGGCGGCCGTATGCGCCGACTGCCACACGCCGCACCACAACCTGCCGAAGTCGGACCCGCGCTCGAGCATCCACCCCGACAACCTGGCCAAGACCTGCGGCGCCTGCCACCAGAACGTCAACGCCTCGTTCCTGACTTTCGACCCGCACGCCAACCCGTCGGATCCGACACGCAACCCGATCATCTACTGGATCTGGTTGTCGATGACCGCCTTGCTGCTGGGTGTGTTCGGCTTCTTCGGCCTGCACGGCGTGCTGTGGCTGCAGCGTGCGCTGGTCGGCCGGCTGCGTGGCGAGTTCACCAGCGTCCACGGCGGGTCAGGTCCGTATGTGCGCCGCTTCAGTGGCATGCAGATGTCGCTGCACGTGGCCATCGTGTCGAGTTTTCTGCTGCTGGCCGCCACCGGCCTGCCGCTCAAGTTTGCCGAAGCCTCCTGGGCGCCCGCGCTGATGGCGCTGTTCGGTGGCGCCGAGTCGGCGGGTTTCCTGCACCGCCTCGCCGCCATCGTGACGTTCAGCTATTTCGCCTGGCACCTCGGCATGCTGGTCCATGGCCTGATCGTCAAGAAGGAACGTGGCTATTTCTGGGGGCCGAACTCGATGACGCCGCAGCCACGCGACATCGTCGACCTGTGGGGCATGCTCAAGTTCTTCCTCTACCTCGGGCCGAAACCCAAGTTCGACCGCTTCACCTATTGGGAAAAGTTTGACTACCTGGCGGTGTTCTGGGGGGTTGCCATCATCGGCGCGTCGGGCCTCGTGTTGTGGCTGCCGACCGCCGCCACCCGCATCCTGCCCGGCTGGGCACTGAACGCGGCCTACATCGTGCACAGCGACGAAGCGCTGCTCGCCACCGGCTTCATCTTCCTGTTCCATTTCTTCCATACGCACCTGCGGCCGGAAGCGTTCCCGCTGGACCCGGTGGTCTTCACCGGGCGCATGCCGCTCGAACGCTTCAAGGACGAGCGGCCGCTGGAATAT
Organism: Rhodoferax sp.; assembly: GCA_043776215.1. Taxonomy (GTDB): domain Bacteria; phylum Pseudomonadota; class Gammaproteobacteria; order Burkholderiales; family Burkholderiaceae_C; genus CAISIP01. The sequence continues at coordinate 4,228 of JAYVRP010000468.1, forward strand.
GAACGCATGGTTGCGCAGGGCACACTGGAGCAGTACCTGGCGCCGGCACCCACGACAGCCGAGTTGCGGCGCGCCTATCTCTTCGGCTTCACCGCCCTGGCGATCGGCGTGGCGCTGGCAGTACTCATTTTCCGGGCGCTGCTCAGCGGCTTGGTGCATTGATGAGGCTAAACTGGTTTCGGTCCGGTGGCCCGGTGTGGCCCCAACAGGAGTAAATATAAATGGTTCACAGCTTCCTTTCGCTCATCACCCGCCACTGGATCAGCCTGACGGGTGCCATCATTGCGCTCGTCGGGGCGCTGTTGATGGTCATGTTTTTCGCCATGGAGCTGTCCGGCTTCCATGGTGGGCCGTACCTTGGCATCCTCACCTACATGCTCCTGCCGATGGTGTTCGTGTTCGGCCTGGCGCTGATCCCGCTGGGCGTGATGCGCAAGAGCCGCCTGGACGCCAACGCACGGGCCCACCATACGGCGCTCAAACGTCTGCCAATCATCGACCTCAACGACGCGCGCACGCGCGGCGTGGTGCTCGCCAGCATCGCGATCGGCTTGGTCAGCATGGTGCTGATAGCAGGTGCGACCTACAAGGGCGTGGAGGTCATGGAATCGGTGGCGTTCTGCGGCACGACCTGCCATACCGTGATGCAGCCCGAATACACGGCGTTCCAGCGCTCGTCGCACAGCAAGCTGCGCTGCGCTGATTGCCATATCGGTTCGGGCGCCGACTGGTTCGTCAAGTCCAAGCTGTCGGGCTCCTGGCAGCTGGTGTCGGTTGCGTTCAACCTGTACCCGACGCCGATCCCGACCCCTGTGCACAATCTGCGCCCGGCGCGCGAAACCTGCGAACAATGCCATTGGCCTACCAAGCACGTGGGTGACAAGCTCAAGGTGCATACCAAGTTCGCCGACGACGAAACCAACTCGATGACCAAGACGGTCATGCTGATGAAGGTCGGCGGGCAACAGGGCAGCACGTCATCGGGCATCCACTGGCACGTCGACCGCGGCGTGAAGATCCGGTACCTGACCGATGCAAGCCGACAGAAGATCTATGACGTCGAATTGACTGCGCCGGACGGCAAGGTCAGCCTCTACAAGACCGAGGCGCGGCCGGCAGGAGCGTCCGAGTGGCGCGCGATGGATTGTGTCGACTGCCATAACCGGCCCTCACACACCTACAAGAATGCGTCGGTCGAGGTCGACAGCGCGATCGAGGACGGTCGCATCGACAAGACGCTGCCATTCATCAAGCGCGAGGGCCTGCGGGTGCTGCAAGGCACCTACGCGTCGCACGAAGAGGCGCAGGCAGGCATTGCGAAGGAGGTGGACACCTTCTACAAGACCAAGTACGCCGAGGTGGCCACATCCAAAGCGGCGGCGGTGACGTCGGCCGGAAAAGCACTCGGCGAGATCTACGCCTGGAACGTGTTTCCGAAGATGAAAGTGACCTGGGGCACCTATCCGAACAACCTCGGCCACGACGACACACCGGGGTGCTTCCGCTGCCACGACAAGAAACACGCCAAGGACGATGGCACCAAGATCGGTGCCAACTGCAAGACCTGCCACACGGTGCTGGCGGACGACGAGGCAGACCCGGAGATCCTGAAGAAACTCAAGCCCTGATCGCCAGGCGCGACCCGCAGCGCCGCTGCGGGCCGTCTGCATCAATCACTTGATCTTCAACGTGCCCTTCTTGTCGATCTCAAGCTCGGCCTTCACGAACGCGACGTTGTAGCCCGCTGCCTTGAGCTTGTGGTAGGCCATTTCGG
>JAYVRP010000469.1:0-1872 GCA_043776215.1 Rhodoferax sp.
TCGCAGTCAAGCTGCGGAAAAGCTCCGCCTCCTCACGCATCAGCTGCAACTCGTTCCCGGAAGCCCGTATGGCGGCCAGGGAGGCCGCATACGCTTCGAGCAGCGCGCGCAGGTCGAATACTTCCAGCAGGTTCTCGTCGGTCCAGTCGATCACCACGGCGCCACGGTTCGGCCGCAACTCGACAAAACCCTCGGCCGCCAGCAGCGTCAACGCCTGGCGCACCGAGGTGCGCGACACCTTGGCCAGCGCGCAGACTTCCACCTCGCGGATGCGGTCTCCGCCGGCGAAGCGCCCGCTGCGAATGGCCTCGCGAATCGCTTCGCAGGCCGTGTCGACGGTGCTTGATGCAGGAGTCGACGCCACGCTGCGCACCTCAGCGCCAGTATTCCGGGCGGGAGAATCCCTTTGCCTTCGGGTCAGTCTCGATGAACTTGCGGTAGTCGGTGGACTTGTAGGCGTCGGCCAGTTGCTTGAGCACCGCGCCGTTGGCCACCTCCTTGCGCGCCACCAGGATGATGCGGTACTGGGGCGCCGGGTCTTCCAGCACCAGCGCCGACGACAGCAGCATGCCGGACGCAATCACGTGGTTGCCCAGCACCGCAGCCAGGTCCACCTCGTCGAGCGAACGCGGGATCTGCGGCGCGTCGAGCAGCACCAGCTTGAGATTGCGCGGATTGGAGGTCACGTTCTTCTCGGTCGCGCGGCCGGCCGCGATGGCTGGGTCGAGGCCTATCAGGCCCTGCAACTGCAGGAACGCCAGTGAACGCCCCAGCGAGGTCGGGTCATTGGGAACGGACACCGACGCGCCGTTGGGCAAGGCTTTGAGGTCGGTGATCTTCTTCGAATACAGCCCGAGCGGCGCGCTGGGCACCTGCAGCACCTCGACCAGATCGCCCTTGTACTGCGCGTTGAAGGTTTCCAGGAAGGCCCGATTCTGGAACACATTGGCATCGAGGTTGCCATCCATCAGCGCCGAGTTGAGCTGGATGATGTTGGAAAACTCGGTCAGCGTGACCTTCACGCCTGCACGCTCCAGGGCGGGCTGCACGCCACGCTTGAACTGGTCGGCATACGGGCCGGGAAAGAAGCCGATCCGCAGTGCGCTTTGCGCCATGGCCGCACCGGCCAGTGCCAAAGTGGAAAGCACCAGGGCTTTGACAAGCATCCGTTTTTTCATCGCGATTCTCCTGAAAGATTGAGGAACTGACACTACCAACACAAATGAGGTTGCTTGACCGCCGCCCTAGCGCTTGTCGATCCGTTGCGCCAGCCAGCCGCCCCCGATCTGGGTCGCCTGCACCAGCACGAACATGATCACCACGCACCACACCATGACCGAGGTCTCGAAGCGGTAATACCCGTAGCGGATGGCCAGGTCGCCCAGGCCACCCGCCCCCACCGCGCCGGCCACCGCCGAGTAGGCAATGAACCCGGTGGCAGTGACCGTGAAACTGCCGACCAGGGCCGGCATCGCTTCGGCCAGCAACACGTTGACGATCGTGGTGCGGGTGGACGCGCCGCAGGCCTGGGCCATGTCAATGATGCCGCGCGGCACATCGCGCAGGTTTTGCTCCACCAGCCGCGCGAAAAACGGAATCACTGCGAACGACAGCGCCACGGCGGCCGCCTTCGGCCCGATACTGGTGCCTACGACCAAGCGCGAAAACGGGATCAGGATCACCAGCAGGATGATGAAGGGGAACGAGCGCAGCACGTTGACCACATACCCGACCACCCGGTTGAGCACCGGGCGCGGGTACAGTCCGCCGCTGCCCGAGGTGAACAGCAGCACGCCCAGCGGTGTGCCAATCAGCGCCGCGCTGACCATCGTGGCGCTGACCATCAGCAGCGTGTCGAGCGTGGCCTTCCAC
>JAYVRP010000470.1:0-5982 GCA_043776215.1 Rhodoferax sp.
GCGCGCCGACACCGTGCTGTTCATCGATGCCCGCCACATCTACCGCCAGGTGGACCGCGCCCACCGCGACTGGACGCCCGCGCAGATCGGCTTCATCGCGAATCTGGTGCGCCTGTATCGCGGCGAGGCGCTGGACTTCACGCAGGGCGGCAAGGAGGCTGAAGCCAAGATCGAGGAGGTGTTTGGCGGCAATGGAAACAAGCCGCCCGCCTATGCCGACGTGCCTGGCCTGTGCAAGGCCGCCACCCTGGCAGAGATCGAAGCCCAGGGCTGGTCACTCAACCCTGGCCGCTATGTGGGCGTGGCGCCGGGTGAGGATGTGAGCGATGAAGACTTCAACGCGCAGTTTGAGGCGCTGAACGAAGAGCTGGTCATGCTGAACGCCCAAGCGCGGGAGCTGGAGCAGACGATTGCCGCGAATGTGGCGGGGATTTTGCAGGCATGAGCGATCCGAAACAAGCGGCATCACCCGCCAGAGGACAGTTCCTGGTCTATCAAGCAGACGATGGGCAGATGAAAATTGATGTCCGGTTGGCGGGTGAAACTGCTTGGCTGACACAAGCGCTCATGGCGGAGCTGTTCCAGACGAGCGTTGCGAACGTCAATATGCACCTGCGCAACATCTTTACCGAGGGTGAGTTGCAGGCCGATTCAGTTATTCAGGATTTCTTGATAACTGCCACCGACGGCAAAAACTACCGCACCAAGCACTACAACCTGGACGCCATCATCTCCGTGGGCTACCGCGTCAAAAGCGCGGTAGCCACCCGCTTTCGCATCTGGGCCACGCAGCAACTGCGCGAATACATGGTCAAGGGCTTTGTGCTGGACGACGAGCGCCTGAAGAACCCCGATCAACCCTTTGACTATTTTGAAGAGCTGACCCGCCGCATTCAGGACATCCGCACCAGCGAGCGGCGCTTTTACCAAAAAGTTACCGACATCTACGCCACCAGCATCGACTACGACCCCACCCAGCCCGAGAGCATTGCGTTTTTTCAGACGGTGCAAAACAAAATGCATTGGGCCATCACTGGGCAGACGGCGGCAGAGATCATCCACAACCGCGCTGACAGCAGCAAACCCAATATGGGCCTGACCAGCTGGCGCGGGGCCAAGGTGCGCAAAGACGATGTGAGCATTGCCAAAAACTACCTGGCCGAGGCTGAAATCGCCGCGCTGAACAACCTGGTTGAGCAATACCTGGTATTCGCCGAAGGCCAGGCCCTGCGCCGCGTACCCATGCACATGGCCGACTGGATCGCCAAACTGCATGGCTTCCTCAGCCTCAACGACCGCGACATCCTGACCCACGCTGGCAAGGTTTCACACCAAATGGCCAAAGACCATGCAGAAGCGGCGTACGACACCTTTGCGCTTGAGCGCATCCGGCAAGCCGATGCCGATGCGGGCGAATTTGAGAAAGCCATCCAGTCACTGCCAGCCCCATCCAAGCCGAAAAAGAAAGGGGCGAAGTCATGAAGTCTGAATGTGCGAACGCCCAGGCGCTGGAGCTGGGGCAGACGATCGCCGCGAATGTGGCTGAGATTTTGGGGGCGTGATGGCTATTGCTGAATGGACACCCGCCAAACTGGACGAACTCGGGTTCGTTGGGCGTGGCAAATCTCGGCATCGTCCAAGAAACGCAGCAATCCTGTATGGCGGCCGTTACCCGTTCTTCCAGACTGGCGACATTAAGGCTGCTAATTTCTACCTGACTGAATACTCACAGACATATAGCGACGAAGGGTTGGCACAAAGCAAACTCTGGAAACCGGGGACTCTTTGCATCACGATTGCTGCGAATATTGCAGAGAGCGCGATTTTGGGCATTGATGGGTGTTTTCCCGACAGTGTCGTGGGGTTTGTTGCAGATCAAGACAAGGCTGATGTCCGCTTCATCAAATATTACCTGGAGATTCTGAAACGTCGGATTCAGAACGTGTCACACGGCGCAACGCAGGACAACCTGAGCGTAGACAAGCTCTTGTCCTTTGACTTTCTCGTTCCCCCACTCCCCACCCAACACCGCATCGCAGGCATCCTCTCCGCCTACGACGAACTCATCGAGAACAGCCAGCGGCGCATCAAGATTCTGGAGACGATGGCCCGCGCCCTCTACCGCGAATGGTTCGTCCACTTCCGCTTCCCCGGCTATGAGAACCATCCCCGCGTTGCGTCTGCGCTGGGGGAGATTCCGCAGGGGTGGGAGGTGAAGAGTTTGGGAGCCATGACAAAACTCATTACCAAGGGTACAACGCCGACCACTTTGGGTAGGCAATTTCAAGAAGACGGCGTTAACTTCGTCAAAGCGGAGTCCATCGAACCCTCCGGCATCTTGATTGAAAGCAAGTTCGCCAGGATCGATGCTGAAACTCACGAACTTCTACAAAGGTCACAACTCCGCGCGGGCGACATACTGTTTTCGATTGCTGGAGTCATTGGACGAGTATGTTCAATTCCGTTGCGAATTCTTCCGGCCAACACAAATCAAGCTCTTGCGATAGTGCGGTGTTCCACTGCGTCAGATGTCCCGTTTTTCTACATGACTTTGCGCGACGACAATTTCAAAAACCATTGTTTGGGGCACGTTGTTCAAACGGCACAAGCAAACGTTAGCCTTTCCGTCCTGAAGGCCGTCCCAATAGCTTTGCCACCAAAATTGCTTCTTGCAGAATTCAACGCTCGCGCAGAATCGTTGTTGCGGCAGATTGAGGTTCTGTCCGAGAAAATCCAAAACCTCCGTCGCACCCGCGACCTGCTGCTGCCGCGCCTGCTGTCCGGCCAGATCCACGTCGAGGCGGCCTGACCATGCCAGAGATCGTGCCGCTTCCCGCTGACTACGCCGCCTGTCCAACAGGCTGTTGGACAATTGCCGTTGGGGGCACAAGCTGGTGTTGCTGACCAAACTCAAAACGCGGCAGCAGCGCATGGCCGACCGTCTCGGCGCCCTCTCACTTGCAGCATGATCGATTCCACCATATATTCGGCATTCGCTATTCGCGAATAGCGAATGAAGGAGATGTTTGGTGGCCCGTTCCAAATCCAATCCGCAACTGGTACTGCGTCCGCAAGACCTGCTTGTGCTGCTGCGTCTGGCACTGGAACGCGGGCCTGCGCCTACCTATGCGGTACTCGCGGCTGAGTTGGGCATGACCGCCTCTGAGGTGCATGGCGCGGTTGAGCGCACGGTTGCGGCCCGGCTCGCGATCAAGGATGCCAGCGGCAAGGCGACGGTGGTGGTTGCCGCGCTGCGGCTGTTCGTCCAGCACGGAGCACGTTATTGCTTCCCTGCGACACGCGGCAGCCTGACACGCGGCACACCAACCGGTTATGCCGCCCCGCCGCTGAATGCAAGCATCACGCCGGGCACTGATCCGGTGCCCGTGTGGCCTTACAAGAACGGCACCGTGCGCGGCATGGCCTTGCACCCGCTGTATCCCAGCGTGCCGGAGGCGACCGAGCGCAACCCGGCGCTGTACGAACTTTTGGCGCTGTTTGATGCGGTGCGTGGCGGCAGCGCGCGCGAGCGGGCACTGGCCATTGGCCTTCTCGATGAGCGCCTGCAAGCATGAATGCCAACGACCCCAACATCGCGCTGCTGACCATCGTTGCCGAACGGCTGGGCGATGCCCTGCGCGAAGAGATGGTTTTTGTTGGTGGCGCGGTGGCTGGCTTGCTCATTACGGACCCTGCCATGCCGGCAATTCGTTCCACCGAAGACGTTGACTTGATCTGCCAGGTGCTGGTGCGGGCTGATTACTACCGCATCGAGGCCGCGCTGCGCGAACGTGGCTTTGCGCAGGACATGCAGCCAAAGGCGCCAATCTGTCGCTGGCGTATCGGCCATGTTGCTGTGGATGTGATGCCGACATTGGAGAGCATCCTTGGCTTTTCCAATCGCTGGTATCCGTTGGCGCTGGAGACCGCACAGACCGTATCGCTACCCGGTGGCCAGCCGATTCGCCTGATCACTGCACCGGCGTTTTTGGCGACCAAGCTGGGGCTTTTGATGGGCGCGGTCGGGGCGATTTTCTGTTCAGCCACGATCTTGAGGATATTTTGGCGGTGATTGATGGACGCGCGTCGCTGCTGGAGGAATGCCAAACCTGTGCACCGGAACTTCGGCGCTATTTGGGTGAACGCTTTCAAACTTTGCTGGCCATGCGCCCGTTCGTCGATGCGCTTTCTGGCCACTTGCCAGGCGATGCGGCCAGCCAGCAACGTCTTCCCGACTTGATTGAAAAGCTGGGGCGGATTGCCAGGCTGCACTTGCCATGAGCCCCCACGCCTACACCGAAGACCAACTCGTCGAGCAACCCGCCATCGGGCTGTTCACCACGCTGGGCTGGCAAACGGTGTCGGCGATGGAAGAGACTTTTGGCACGGCTGGGACGCTGGGCCGCGAGACCAAAGGCGAAGTGGTGCTGATTCCCCGCTTGCGGGCAGCACTCACCCAACTCAACCCGACCCTGCCTGCCGAGGCCATCACCGCAGCCGTGGATGAACTCGCCCGCGACCGTTCCGCCATGAGCCTGGAGGCGGCCAATCGCGAGGTCTATGCGTTATTGAAAGACGGCATCGCCGTGTCCGTGCCCGACCGCGAGCATGGCGGCCAGAAGACCGAGCGCCTGCGTGTGGTGGATTGGCAGCAACCCGAAAACAACGACTTCCTGCTGGTCAGCCAGTTCAGCGTGACGGGCACGCTCTACACCTGCCGCCCGGACCTGGTGGGCTTTGTGAATGGCCTGCCCTGGGCGGTGATCGAACTCAAGAAACCCGGTGTGCCCGCCCGCGCCGCCTTTGATGAAAACCTGACCCACTACAAGCAGCAGGTGCCCCACCTGTTTTGGTTCAACGCGCTGATGATCGCCAGCAACGGCACCGACAGCCGCGTCGGTTCGCTCACGGCGGACTGGGGGCGCTGGGTGGAGTGGAAGCGCATTGCGCGCGAGAACGAGGTGCGCCGCGTGTCGCTGGAGGTGATGCTGCGCGGTGTCTGCGATCCGTCGCGCCTGCTGGACCTGGTGGAAAACTTCACGCTGTTTTCCGAGCACAAGGCGGGGCTGGTGAAGATCATTGCCCAGAACCACCAGTTCCTGGGGGTGAACAACGCCATAACTTCCATGCTGGAGGCCCGCCAGCTGGGCGATGGGCGCGGTGGTGTGTTCTGGCAGACGCAGGGCAGCGGCAAGAGTTTCTCCATGGTGTTCTTCGCGCAAAAGGTGTTGCGCACACTGCCCGGCAACTGGACGTTTGTGGTGGTGACCGACCGCGTGGAGCTGGACGAGCAGATTGCCAAGACCTTCAAGACCACCGGCGCGGTCAGCGAGGCCGAGGGGGACGCATGCCATGCTGCCAGTGGTACCCACCTGCGCGAGCTGCTGCGTGGCAACCACCGCTATGTGTTCACCCTGGTGCACAAGTTTCAAACGCCCGAATTGCTGTGCGCGCGCTCGGACGTGATCGTGCTGACCGACGAGGCGCACCGCAGCCAGTACGACACCCTGGCGTTGAACATGCGTGCGGCCTTGCCCCGCGCGATGTTCCTGGCCTTTACCGGCACGCCGCTGATCGCGGGTGAGGAACGTACCAAGGAAGTGTTTGGCGACTATGTGTCGATCTACGACTTTCAGCAGTCGATCGAGGACGGCGCGACGGTGCCGCTGTTTTACGAGAACCGCACGCCGGAGTTGCAACTGGTCAACCCGGACTTGAATGAAGACATCTACCGGCTGATCGAGGATGCCGAGCTGGACCCCGAGCAGGAATCCAAGCTGGAACGGGAGCTGTCTCGCCAGTACCACCTGATCACCCGCGACGACCGGCTGGAGACCGTGGCGCAGGACGTCGTGCGGCACTTTTTGGGGCGCGGCTTTGTGGGCAAGGCGATGGTGGTGTCCATCGACAAGGCCACGGCGCTCAAGATGCACGACAAGGTGAAAAAAATCTGGGGTCTGGAAACCGCCAAGGTGCATCAGG
>JAYVRP010000471.1:0-1868 GCA_043776215.1 Rhodoferax sp.
CGTGCTGGCGCGCAACCGGGAGTTCCATTTCAGCATTTACCGCCGCTGCGGCATGCCCACGTTGCTGGCCATCCTGGAGTCGCTGTGGCTGCAGACCGGCCCGACCCTGCGGTTTCTCTACCCGTCGTACACGCGCCAGTGGCGGGGTGGTATCAATCACGCCTTGATCCTGCAGGCGCTGCGCGGGCGTGATGCCGACGCGCTGGCCGCCGCCATCCGCCAGGACCTGCTGGATGGCCGCGCCCAACTCTGCGAGCAATTGCGTCTGGCGCAGACCTGACCACGGCAGAAAGAGTGTCATTGTCTGCGTCCTGGCGCGGCTGATCGCTGCACAGACTTTCTCTGTCTCGTAGAATGTGAAGAGTTTTTTGATATAACATACATCAGACTGCAATTTCAACCCGGGCCCCATCCCTATGCAAGCCTTTCCGGAACTCGGTTCGACGCGTGAACAGATCCATGCGCATTTCGATGCCCTGGTGGGCACCGATGCCGCCTGGCGCGAGGGGCGTGTGCCCTTGTATGTTTTTCGGGGTGATGCCGAGGCCTATGAGGTCGGCCGGGACGCCTTCTTTCGCTTTTTCTCCGAAAACGCCCTGGGCGCGCGGCGCGCTTTTGGTAGCGTGCGCAAGATGGAAGACGACATCATCCAGATGGGGTTGTCACTGTTTCACGGCCACGCGGGCATGGCCGGGGTCGTGACGAGCGGGGGCACCGAAAGCATTTTCCTGGCCGTGCGCGCTGCGCGCAGCGAGGCGCGCGCCACACGGGGTCTGGCCAAAGGCGTCGGCAACCTGGTGTTGCCGGACACCGCTCACCCGGCCTTCAGCAAAGCCGCGCAAAGCATGGATCTGGAAGAACGGCGCCTTCCGGTGGGACCCGACGGGCGTGCCGATGTGGCCGCGATGGCCGGCGCCATCGATGCGCAGACAGTCCTGCTGGTGGGCTCGGCGCCCTGCTTTCCGTTCGGGGTGATTGACCCGATTGAGTCGCTCGGAGAACTCGCGCTGGGCCGCGGCGTGTGGCTGCATGTAGATGCCTGTGTGGGGGGCTATCTGGCGCCGTTTGTGCGTGATATCGGATACCCCATTGCCGACTTCGATCTCGGGGTGCCAGGTGTCGCGTCGCTGTCGGCCGATCTGCACAAATACGGTTTCTGTCCGAAACCGGCCTCCACCGTGTTCTTCTCCTCGCCGGAGCGCGCGGCGCGTGGTGGTTTCGACCTGGATGTCTGGCCCTCGGGCCGTTTTGTCACCAGCACCCTGGTCGGCACGCGTCCGGCCGGCGGTGTTGCCGGCGCCTGGGCAACACTGACTTTTTTGGGCGCTGAAGGTTACCGCCGGGTCGCGCAACGTGTGATGCACATGCGTGACGCGTATGTGGCGGGTATCCGCGCCATCCCCGGCTACCGCATGGTGGCCGAGCCAGACCTGGCGGTGATGGCTTTTGGCAATCCATCCATCGACATGATGCGGGTCGCGGCCCTGATGGGGGAGCGCGGCTGGGTGCCCGGCACCACCAGCCGACCGCCGGGCCTGCACCTCATGCTGTCGCTGCTGCACGAAACTGCACGCGAGGCCTACCTCGCCGACCTGGCCGAATGTTCGCGACAGGCAGCCCAGGAGGTCGCCAGCGGCTCCCGGGGCGTGCGTGAGACGGCACGGTATTGAACACTTGAATCCTTGACCCTTGAGCGAGAAACACCCGATGAGCACACATGTCGTTGCCGCAAAGATCAAGCACGAAACCAACGGCTTTAACCGCGCATTAACCACGCTCGAGCACTTTCGCGCCCAGGAGTTGCATGCGGGTGACGCCGTTTTCCCGTACTACCGGGGAACACGGCTGGAGATGGGCGCTTTCATCGA